>CADCUY010000310.1 GCA_902806005.1 uncultured Quadrisphaera sp.
AGCGGGTGCACCGCCTGCCCTGCACCCCGCGCCGGGTCCCCGACCCGGGCGCGCACCACGTCGTGGTCGTGCTCGCCGAGTCGCGCAGCGGGCTCGCCACGGCCCAGACCCTCGCCACCGGGCTCGGCGTCCGCGCCGACGAGGTGCTCGTGCTGGCCGGTGACGCGCCGGTGGGCCCTGGCGGCGCGGCGCCCGCCGACCGGCGCAGCGTGGCCCGGGTGGCCGACCTCGCGCGGCACCGCGAGCGCCCCGTCGTGGTGCTGGTCACCGTGCCCCTCGGGCCGGACCCCGCCGCGCGGGAGGCCGTGCGCGGCACCCTCGAGGCGCTGGCGCCCGACCAGGTGTGGGCCGTCGTCGACGCCGCCCGGCGCACCGTCGACGCGCGGGCCTGGCTCGAGCAGGTGGGCCCGCCCGACGGCGTCGACGCCGTCGCCCTCACCGGCACCGACGCGACGGCCGTGCCCGCCGAGGCCCTCGACCTGGAGGCGCCCGTCGTCCTGGTCGACGGGCGTCCGGCGTCCGCGGTGGCCTGGGTGTCGATGCTGGCGGCGCGCCTGACCCGCCACGACCTCGAGCGCCACCTGGGGGTCGCGTGACCGCGCGCACCGATGCGGAGGCGATGCCCTGGCCCGCGATCGGCGGGCTCGTGCGGGTGATCGCCGGGGAGTCCCACGCGTGGCTCGGGCCGCAGGGCCGGGCCAGCCGGATCGAGGACGTCACCGACGACGGGATCGCGATCGCCGCCCCCCGCGGGCCGGGCGACGTCGAACCGCCCCGCGAGGGCGACGAGTTCGAGCTGTGCTGGCCCGCCGCCCGCGGGCTGAACGCGCTGCCCGTGCGCCTGGTCGACCGGGGTCGCGACGGCGTGGCGCTGTGGTGGGTCGAGCCGCTCGGCGAGGTGCGGCTGTCGCAGCGGCGGGCCTTCGTCCGCGCGCAGGCCGTGGGCCGGTCGCCGGTGCGCGTGACCCTGCAGTGGTCCGCGCCGGTCGAGGGCAGCGCGGAGGGCGTGCTGGTCGACCTCAGCGAGGGCGGCCTGCGGGTGCGGCTGACGGGGTGGCCCGGCGGCCTGGACGTGCCGGTGCAGATCACCCTCGCGGTGCCCGAGGGGGCCGTCGAGGCGGCGGACGGTCCTGGCGCCGGTGGCGCTCCCGCCGACGAGGACGTCGTCGAGCACGAGCTGCGCGGCACGGCGCTGCGCGGGCGCGAGCCGAGCGACGCCGTCACGGCGGTGGGCGTGGTCGACGTGTCGGTGCAGTTCGAGCAGCCGGTGCCGCGGGCCGACGAGCTGCGCAGGCTCGTCTTCGCCTGGCAGCGGGCCGAGCGCCGCGCCGGACGGGGCTGAAAGGGCTTCCGCGTCACCGCTGGGCACGGAGCGTGCCTATCCTGAGGGTGTGCTGGTCCTCACGCGTCGTGCCGGCGAGAGCATCATGATCGGGTCGGACGTCGTCGTCCGGGTGATCGAGGTGCGCGGCGACGTCGTCCGCGTGGGCGTCGACGCCCCCCGCGAGGTGCAGGTGCACCGCGAGGAGGTCTTCCACGCCGTCCGGGCCGCGAACCTCGAGGCGGCCTCCGCGCACAACGCCGCGGCGCTGGACGCGCTGCGCGCCGGCCTCGCCGGGCGGGTTGGGGCCCCGGCGGCGCCGCCG
>CADCUY010000311.1 GCA_902806005.1 uncultured Quadrisphaera sp.
CTCAGGGCCATCGCCGGGGGCGCGGGGGCGCCGCCCGCGTCAGGTGCGGGAGGAGCGCTCCGGCGCCGGAGGCGCTGCTGCAGGGCCCCGGCGGGCACGGCCAGCGCGAAGGCCGCGATCGCCAGCAGCACGATCGTGCCGCCCGAGGGGGTGTCGGCGTAGAAGGAGGCGACCACCCCGCCGGTGCTGCACAGCAGGCCGACGCCGCACGCGGTGGCCAGCGTGGCCCCGAAGCTGCGGCACAGCCGCTGCGCGGCCGCGGTCGGCACGACCATCAGGGCGCTGATCAGCAGCAGGCCCACGGTGCGCATCGAGAGCACCACGGTCACCGCCGTGAGCACGGCGAGCACCAGGTTGATCGGCAGCGCCGGCAGGCCGCTGGCCCGGGCGAACTCGTCGTCGTTGCTCACCGCGAACAGCCAGGGGCGCAGCAGCACCACCGCCGTCAGCGCCACCGCGGCGAGCACGGCGAAGGTCGCGACGTCGGTCGTGGTCGTCGTGGTGATCGCCCCGAACAGGTACGCCGTCAGGTTCGCCGCCGTCCCCGAGGGCGCGAGGCTGATCAGCACCACGCCGGCGGCGATGCCGCCGTAGAAGACGATGGCCAGCACCACGTCGCCGCTGGTGCGCCCGCGCGCGCGGACCAGCTCGATCACCACGGCCGCCGCGACCGCGGCCGCCAGCGCCGTCGCGACCGGGGCGCTGCCGGTGAGCACGCCCGCCGCCACCCCGGCCAGGGCGGTGTGGCCGAGCCCGTCGCCGACCAGGGCCAGCCGCCGCTGCACCAGGAAGGCCCCGACCAGCGGCGCCACGAGGCCGACCATCGCGGCCGCCAGCAGCGCCCGCTGCATGAAGGCGTAGTCGAGCAGCTCCACGCTCACGAGGCGCTCACCGGCCCAGCTGCGGGTGCCGGAGCAGGGGGGCGGCGATCTCGTGCTCCTCGGCGTGGTGGTCGGCCGGGTGGTCGGTGCCCGGGTGGTCGGGGTGGTGGGGCTCGTGCGGGGCGCGGGAGGTCGCCGACCCCGGCGGGGCGTGCCGGACGTCGGAGCGCACCCGCCCGTCGACCAGCCGGACCGACCGCTCGACCAGGCCCTCGACCGCGGCCAGCTCGTGCGTGACGATCACCATCGTCACCCCGGAGCGGGCGAGCCCGCAGAGGACGTCGACCAGCGCGTGCTGGTGCTCCTCGTCGACGCCCGCGGTCGGCTCGTCGAGCACCAGCACCTCCGGCTCGGCCACCAGGGCGCGGGCGATCAGCACCCGTCGCTGCTGCCCGCCGGACAGCTCCTCGACGCTGGCCCGCTCGTGCTCGGCCAGCCCCACCGCGGCCAGCGCGGCCGCCACCGCCGTGCGGGTGGCGCGGCGCGAGGAGGGCAGCAGGGCGCGCAGCGGGTCGGTGCGGGCCAGCCGCCCGCAGGCCACGACCTCGGCGACGGTGGCCGGCACGGAGGTGGCCACGGTGTGCCGCTGCGGCACGTACCCCAGGCGCGCGCGCTCGCCGCGCCGGCGGCCGCCCACCGGCGAGCCGAGCACCTCGAGCTCGCCACCGGTGACGCGGGCGAGGCCCAGCGCCGCCCTGATCAGGGTGGTCTTGCCGGAGCCGTTGGGGCCCAGCAGGGCCAGGCACTCGCCCCGCTCGACGTCGAGGTCGACCTCGTGCACCACGCTCGGGCCGCCGTAGCCCACCGAGCAGCGCCGGTAGCGCAGCGCCGGGGCGCTCACGAGCAGGACTGGCCCAGGCGCAGCGACTCGAGGTTGGCGCGCTGCACCTCCAGGTAGTCGGCGCCCGCCGACTCCTCGGTCAGGCCCTCCAGGGGGTCGAGCACCGCGGTGGCGGCGCCGGTCTCGGCGGCCACCGTCTCGGCGACGGCCGGGTCGACCAGGGTCTCGAAGTAGATGGTGCGCACGCCGTTGGCGGCGACGAAGTCGGTCACCTCGGCCAGCCGCCCGGCGTCCGGCTCCTCCTCGGGCGAGAGGCCGCTGATGCCCAGCTGCTCGAAGCCGTAGCGCTGCGCCAGGTAGCCGAACGCCTCGTGGCTGGTGACCAGGGTGCGGTCGGTGCAGCCCGCCAGCGCCTGCTCGAACTCGGCGTCCAGCGCCATCAGCTCGCCGGTCAGCGCCTCGGCGTTGGCGGCGTAGGTCTGCGCGCCCTCCGGGTCGACCTCGGCGAGCCGGGCACCGACCGCCTCGACCACCCCGGCCAGCCGCGTGGGGTCGAGCCAGGAGTGCGGGTCCGTCGCGCCGGCCTCGCCCTCGACGTGCTCCTCCTCCGCGTGCTCCTCCTCGGCGTGCTCCTCGCCCTCGTGCGGGTCGCCGGACCCCGCCAGGTCGAGACCCGCGGCGGGCGCCACGTCGAGCGCGTTCTCGCCGCCCTCGGACGCCAGCGCGTCGTCGACCCCCGGCTGGAAGCCGCCCTGGTGCACCACGAGGTCGGCCTCGGCCAGGGTGGCGACGTCGCGGGGCGAGAGCTCGAGGTCGTGCGGCTCGGCGCCCGGCGCCGTCAGGCCGGTGACGGTGGCGCGCTCGCCGGCCACCCGCTCGGTGACGAACTGCAGCGGGTAGAACGCCGCGACGACGTCGAGCCCGCCCTCCTCGCCCGCCGAGGCCTGCGAGCCGCCCCCGCAGGCCGTCAGCGTCAGCGCGGCGGCCGTCAGGCAGGTCAGGAGCGCAGCGGGCCTCTTCATGAGAAGCATTGTCATGTTCGGGTGGGCGGCTGTCAAAGCCCGGCCGGCGCTGCGAGGGCGGCTCCCGGCCGGGTCAGTGGTGGTGGCCGGGCGCCCGGGCGGGGGCGGTGGGGTCGAGGACCACCGCGGCCGAGACCACCGCGGCGGCGGCGACCGCGGTGGTGAACGGGATCGCCACCACCAGCCCCACCGCGCCGATCGCCGTCCGCACGATCTCCTCGGCGATGCCCGAGGAGGTGATGACCTGCCCGAAGGGCTGCTGGTACAGGTGGATGATCACCAGCGTGGGCAGGGCCGCGCCGGCGTAGGCGAAGGCCACGGTGTAGATCGTGGAGGCCAGGTGGTCGCGGCCCACGCGCATGCCCGAGCCGAACAGCTGCCGGAAGCTCGCGGCGGGGGAGTGCTCGCGGAACTCCCACACCGCCGAGGCCTGGGTGATGGTGACGTCGTTGAGCACGCCGAGGCCGGCCACGATCATCCCGGCCAGCACCAGCCCGGAGAGGTCGGCCTCGCCGGTCATCGTCGTCAGGTAGTAGGCGTCCTCGTTGCCGAGGCCCCGCAGGTTGACCGCGCCCACGGCCACCCGCGCCATCAGCGCGGTGAGCACCAGGCCCAGCACGGTGCCGAGCAGGGCGGCGGTGGTCTTCATCGAGAAGCCGTGGGCCAGGTAGAGGACCACCGACATGATCGCCGTCGCGGCGCTCAGGGTGACCAGCACCGGCGAGGAGCCCTCGAGCAGCGCCGGGATGATGAACCCGACGATCATCAGGTAGGCGACGACGAGCCCGCCCAGCGCCGCGAGGCCCTTCCAGCGGCCCACGGCGAGGACCACGAGCACGAAGGCCCCGACGACCACGGCGAGGGGCAGGGTGCGCGAGAAGTCCACCCACACGTAGGTCGCGCCCACCCCCGCCGAGACGTCCTCGGGGTACAGGGCCACCTCGACGTCGGTGCCGACGGCCAGGCCGCCGCGCACCACCTGCGCCGGCACGGGCACCTCGGTGGTGCCGCCGGCGTCCGGGCCCTCCTCCAGCTGCAGCAGCGCGGTGGGGCAGGAGGTGTCGAGCGGGACGGTGCCGTCGGGCAGCCGGTCCTCGGAGGTCCCCGGGCAGCTGGCCTGCGTCACCGAGAGCACGGAGGCCCGGTGGACGTCGACCCCGCGCTCGACGGAGTCGGGAGCGCCGGCCAGCTCGCCGCTCGGCCACAGCGCGAGCACGCCGCCGACCGAGAGCGAGGCCAGGGCCAGCACCAGGCCCACGAGGACCCGGCGCACCAGCGGGGTGTGCACCAGCACGGCAGCGCCGGCGGGCGGCTCCGCGCCGGGCTCGGCGGCGCCGCCGGCGGTCGGTGCCTCGGCCAGCTCGTGCCTCCCGCCGCCCACGGGCCCAGGCTCGCACAGCACCCCGGCGCCCCGGGGTGCGTTCGCGCCGCCGAGGGCGCTGCGGGGCACGGGTAGCCTCGGGGGTCCGCCGACAGCCCAGCCGGAGAGGGACCCCGTGGCCCAGACCAAGAACGCCCCCAGCCGCATCGACACCGTCGTCAGCCTGTGCAAGAGGCGGGGCTTCGTCTTCCCGTCCGGCGAGGTCTACGGCGGCACCCGCTCGGCGTGGGACTACGGCCCGCTCGGGGTGGAGCTGAAGGAGAACATCAAGCGGCAGTGGTGGCGCTCGGTGGTCACCGGGCGCGACGACGTCGTGGGCCTGGACTCCTCGGTGATCCTGCCGCGCCAGGTGTGGGTGGCCTCCGGGCACGTCGGGGTGTTCACCGACCCCCTGACCGAGTGCCAGCACTGCCACAAGCGCTTCCGGGCCGACCACCTCGAGGAGGAGTTCCAGGCCCGCAAGGGCCGCGCCCCCGAGGGCGGCCTGGCGGAGATCGCCTGCCCGAACTGCGGCACCCGCGGGGAGTGGACGGAGCCGCGCGACTTCAACATGATGCTCAAGACCCACCTCGGGCCGGTCGAGGACGAGGCCGGGCTGCACTACCTGCGCCCCGAGACCGCCCAGGGCATCTTCGTCAACTTCGCCAACGTCATGGGCAGCGCCCGCAAGAAGCCGCCGTTCGGCATCGGCCAGATCGGCAAGAGCTTCCGCAACGAGATCACCCCGGGCAACTTCATCTTCCGCACCCGCGAGTTCGAGCAGATGGAGATGGAGTTCTTCGTCGCCCCGGGCACCGACGCCCAGTGGCACCAGTACTGGATCGACGAGCGGACCCGCTGGTACACCGACCTCGGCATCGCCGCGGAGAACCTGCGCCACTACGAGCACCCGGCCGAGAAGCTCTCGCACTACTCCACCCGCACCGTCGACATCGAGTACCGGTTCGGCTTCACCGGCTCGGAGTGGGGCGAGCTGGAGGGCGTCGCCAACCGCACCGACTTCGACCTGACGACGCACTCGCAGCACTCCGGGGTCGACCTGAGCTACTTCGACCAGGGCACCGGCGAGCGCTGGACCCCGTACGTGATCGAGCCCGCCGCCGGGCTGACGCGCTCGCTGATGGCCTTCCTCGTGGAGGCGTACGCCGAGGACGAGGCGCCGAACACCAAGGGCGGGGTCGACACCCGGGTGGTGCTGCGGCTGGACCACCGGCTCGCGCCGGTCAAGGCCGCCGTGCTGCCGCTCTCGCGCTCGGGCGACCTGGGGCCGGTGGCCCGCGACCTGGCGGCGCAGCTGCGGCGCACCTGGAACGTCGACGTCGACGACGCGGGGGCCATCGGGCGCCGGTACCGGCGCCAGGACGAGATCGGCACCCCGTTCTGCCTCACGGTCGACTTCGAGAGCCTCGAGGACCGTGCCGTGACCGTGCGCGAGCGCGACACGATGGCCCAGACCCGGGTGGCGATGGACCAGGTGGAGGGCTACCTCGCGAGCCGCCTGCTGGGCTGCTGACAAGGCCGGCCCGGCGACCCGTCAGACGCCACGGCCCGCGCCAGGGGGCCGTGGGTCTGACGGGTCGCCGCGGCGCAGCGGATCAGGAGCGGACGACGCCGCACGCGACGCGGCTGCCGGCGTCGCCGGTGTCGAGGGTGGTCTGGTCGGGGCCCTCGGGGGCGTAGCGGTCGGGAACGTTGGCGAAGTTGTCGGGATCGCTGTGGACCATCACGGCGCTGCCGTCCTCGTCGAGGAGGTCGGCGGGCACGAAGCGGTCGGTCACGGTGGTCAGCGCGGCGTCCCCGGCCTCGGTGACGTACAGCGAGGTCAGGTCGCCGGGGTGGTGGCGGTGATCGCTCTCGCCCACCCCGATGTGCCCGCCTGCGGAGAGGAAGTCGCCGGTCGTGCCCGGGTCGTCGGGCGCCGCGCTGTCGGGCTCGCACAGTCCCGTCTGGTGCACGTGGAGGCCGTGGAAGCCCGGTTGCATGCCCGTGCCCACCACGGCCACCAGGGTGCCCCCGGGCACGGCCGTGAAGGTCGCGACGCCGACCTCGGTGCCGTCGGCGGTGACCAGGGCCGCCTCGGTGGCCAGCTCGGCAGCGGGCTCGGCCGCCTCGGCGGGTTCGTCCGCGGCCGGGGAGGCGTTGGCCTGGGACGCGCCGGCGCCGAGGGCCAGGGCCGCGGCGAAGGTCA
>CADCUY010000312.1 GCA_902806005.1 uncultured Quadrisphaera sp.
CCCTGGCCGCGGGGCTGGGCGCCGATCTCGTCGTCGTCGGCCCCGAGGCCCCGCTGGTGGCCGGGGTCGCCGACGCCGTGCGCGATGCCGGGGTGGCGTGCCTGGGCCCCTCCGCCGCGGCCGCGCGCCTGGAGGGCTCCAAGGCCTTCGCCAAGGAGGTGATGGCCGCCGCCGCGGTGCCCACCGCCATGGCCCGGGTGGCCACCACCCCCGAGCAGGTCGCCGACGCCCTCGACGCCCTGGGCCGCCCCGGCACCCCGCACGTGGTCAAGGACGACGGGCTGGCCGGCGGCAAGGGCGTCGTCGTCACCGCCGACCGCGCCGAGGCCCTCGCCCACGGGGCGCGCTGCCTGGCCGCCCGCCCGGGGGCCGCGGTGGTCGTCGAGGAGTTCCTCGACGGCCCGGAGGTCTCGCTGTTCGTGCTCTGCGACGGCGAGGACGTGCTCGCCCTGGCCCCGGCGCAGGACGCCAAGCGGGCCCTCGACGGCGACGAGGGCCCCAACACCGGCGGCATGGGCGCGTACTCGCCCCTGCCCTGGGCGCCCGCGGGCCTGGTCGACGAGGTGGTGCAGCGGGTGGCGCAGCCGGTGGTCGACGAGATGCGCCGCCGCGGCACCCCCTTCGCCGGGGTCCTGTACTGCGGGCTGGCGCTGACGTCCCGGGGGCTGCGCGTGGTGGAGTTCAACACCCGCTTCGGCGACCCCGAGACCCAGGTGGTGCTCGCCCGGCTGCGCACCCCGCTGGGGGCGCTGCTGCACGCCACCGCCACGGGCCGGCTCGGCGACCACCCGGGGCTGCGCTGGTCGGCCGGCGCCGCGGTGACCGTGGTGGTGGCCGCGCACGGCTACCCGGCGCAGCCGCGCGTCGGCGACCCCGTCACCGGTCTGGACGCCGCGGCCGCCGCGGGGGCGCACGTGCTGCACGCCGGCACCGCCCTCGACGGCGCGGGGCGGCTGGTGGCCAGCGGCGGGCGGGTGCTCTCCGTGGTCGGCACCGGCGACGACCTGGCCCGCGCCCGCGACGCCGCCTACGCGGGGGTGGCGGCGGTGGGCCTGCCCGGCTCGCACCACCGCAGCGACATCGCCCTGGCCGCCGCGCAGGCGGCGGTGGCGCCACGGATCTGACGGGCGGTCCTCACCCGCCGGCGCGGTGGTCGAGGAGCTCGACGCCCAGCTCGGCGGACACGTCGGCCATCAGGGCGTCCGACGTGACGACGACCAGGCCGTCGACCGCGGCCGTCGCCATGCAGGCCACGTCCGCGGTCGACAGCCCCCGCCACTCGCGCGCCGGCGCGCCCGCACGGATCCGCGCCTCGGCCTCGCGCACCGCCGGTCCCGATGCGGCGTGGTCGGCGCTGAAGCCGACCACCTGCGCGCCGGCGGCCTGCAGGGCGCCCGCCCAGGTGCCCGGTGCGACACCGACCCGGGTCGAGAAGCGGAGCACCTCCAGCCAGTTGACGGCGCAGACGCGGGCACCGCGCAGCAGTCCCTCCACGCGCTGAGCGCCCGGACCGCGCGTGACCAGGTCGATGACGGCGGTGGCGTCCAGCAGGTGCGTCATCGTCCGGGGCTGGCCTGCCCCGCCCGCTCCTCCAGGGCGGCGAGCCTCGCCTCCTCGACCGCGACGTCCTCTGCCCGTTGAGCCTGGAGCAGCGCCGCGCCGTCGACGCCTCGCAGAGCGGACGCCTCGCCGAAGACGCGCTGGACGCGGGCGACCAGGGCCGCCCGCGTCGACAGCACGATGCGGCCCTCCTCGGCGTAGGCCACCAGCTCGTCGCGAGGGTCGAGACCGGACTCCGCGAGCAGCTCCGCCGGCAGCGTCGGTCGACGCCGGGCGTCCAGCGTGATGGGGTAGGTCGTCGTCACCTACCCACGGTACCCCTCGATCGTGGGTCAGTGGAGCGTCCACGCCCCCACGCCCGGTGCACCACACTGTCGCCCGTGCCCTCCGCCCCCCCGCCGGACGACCTGCCCGGGTGGCGCCTGCTGCGCTCGGGCAAGGTCCGCGACGTCCACGTCGACGAGACCGACCCCGAGCGGGTGCTCCTGGTCGCCAGCGACCGGGTCAGCGCCTACGACCACGTGCTCGCCACCCCGGTGCCCGACAAGGGCGCGATCCTCACCGCGCTGAGCCTGTGGTGGTTCGCCCGGCTCGAGGGCTGGGACCTCGGCGTCGGCCACCACGTGCTCGACGCCGAGGCCGTCAGCGCCGGGGGACGCGTGCCCGACGCCGTCGCGGGCCGGGCCATGGTGTGCCGCCGGCTGGCGATGGTGCCGGTCGAGTGCGTGGCCCGCGGCTGGCTGACCGGCTCGGCGCTGACGGACTACCGGGCCACCGGAGCGGTCGCGGGGGTGGAGCTGCCCGACGGGCTCGGCGACGGCGACCGCCTGGGCACCCCGGTGTTCACCCCGGCCACCAAGGCCGAGCAGGGCGAGCACGACGAGAACACCACCTACGCCGCGGTGGCCACCGTGCACGGCGAGGAGCTGGCGCGGCGGCTGCGCGAGGTGACCCTCGGCGTCTACGAGCGGGCCGCGGCCCTGGCCGCCGAGCGCGGGCTGGTGCTCGCCGACACGAAGCTCGAGCTCGGCCACGACGCCGACGGGGTGCTGCGGGTCGGCGACGAGCTGCTGACCCCCGACTCCTCGCGGTTCTGGGCCGCCGACGGCTCCAGCCTGGACAAGCAGTACGTGCGCGACTGGCTCACCTCCCCGGCGTCCGGGTGGGACCGCGCGGGCACCGCGCCCCCGCCGCCCCTGCCCGACGACGTCGTGGCCGCGGCCCGCGCCCGCTACGTCGCCGCCTACGAGCGGATCACCGGCCTGACCTGGGGCTGAGCCCTGCGAGCTCCGTCCGGGCCCTGCACCTGGACGGACCGATGAGTCGCCGTCGCCGCGACGGTCTGAACCGTGGACCCACCACCGTTCCGATCCTCAGGAGGACCCGATGACCGCAGCGACGACGACCGCCCAGCCCCTGGACGCCGCCTTCACCACCGCCATCCGCAAGGACGGCGCGTTCCCGACCTACCTCGAGCTGGCCGGGTCCGCCGAGCTGCTCGGCACCCGCCGTGCCGTCAGGGTCGTCGGCACCCTGGACGGCCACCCCTTCGAGGGCACGCTGATGCCGTCCGGCGCCGGGCCGCACTGGCTGCCGCTGCGAGCCGCCCTGTGCAGGGCCATCGGCAAGGCCGACGCCGGCCAGCAGGTCGCCGTCCGCCTCCAGCAGCGCCGCAGCTGACACCACCGACCGCACGCCCGAGCTCAGGAGGTCCACGGCGGGCCGGAGCGCCTGGCCGGGCTCACCCTGGTGGCCACCGGACGACCCGCCGGGCTCGCCGGACTGTCCGGTGCCGGCGCCGTCCGCCTCGTCGATCGCCTGACGGCGCGCGCGGGCTGATCGACCCGGACGGCAGGGCCGGGGACTGCAGGGCGAGCGGCGCGCCGGTGGTGCGGATGGCGCGTCCGGTGGCGGGGACCGTGGCGCCGCGAGTCGCGCGAAGCCCGGTGCGCGGCGGGTGCCCGGTGCCATGCTGGCGCCGTGCCCGGTGCCACCGCCGTCCCCGTCCCCCGGGCGGCCCGCGCCGCCCGCCCGCCGGCCTCGACGTGGTTCAGCGCCGTGGCCGCGATCGCCGTGGTGGCGGCGCTCGCCGCGGCGGGGCGGTTCGTCGGCGGCTCCCTGATGGGCACCTGCACCGGCGCCGCGACCTCCTGCGCCCAGGCCGAGCAGTGGCTGGAGCGGGGCTACACCGCGCAGCTGGGCCTCGGGGCCGTCGGCGTGCTGCTGCTCGTGGCCACCGCGCTGCGCCGGGCCCGCGGGGTGCGCCGGCTCGCCGTGCTCGTGATCCTCCTCGCGGTGGTCGTGTTCTTCGGCTCCACGCTGCTGGCCGCCCGCAGCGTCTGAGCGCCGCGCCCGGCGGTCTCCGGGGCGACCCGCCCTGGCGCGTCGCGGGGGCGGGTGACACGGTGGGCTGGTGATCGACTCCCACGTGCACGAGCGCCACCTGCCCGTCGCGGGCACCACTGCGGCCGCCGACGTCGGGGAGGTCGACGTCGTGGTGATCGGCGGCGGGCCGACCGGCGAGAACGTCGCGGCCCGCGCCGTCCAGGGCGGGCTGAGCGCCGTCCTCGTCGAGGCCGACCTGCTGGGCGGCGAGTGCTCGTACTGGGCGTGCATGCCCAGCAAGGCCCTGCTGCGCCCGGGCCAGGCGCTGCACGCCGCCTCGCGGGTGCCGGGCGCCCGCCAGGCCGTCACCGGCGGGCTCGACGTCGCCGCGGTCTTCGCCCACCGCGACACCTTCACCTCGGGGTGGGACGACGGCGGGCAGGTGTCGTGGGCGACGGGCGCCGACATCCGCGTCGTCCGCGGCACGGGGCGCCTCGCCGGGGTCCGCGCCGTCGAGGTGACCGCCGCCGACGGCAGCACCGCGACGATCACCGCCACCCGGGCCGTGGTCGTCGCCACCGGGTCGGTGGCCGTGGAGCCGCCGGTCGAGGGCCTCGACGCCGTGCCGCACTGGAGCAGCCGCGAGGCGACGTCGGCCAAGGAGGTGCCGCCGCGCCTGGTCGTCGTCGGCGGCGGGGTGGTGGGCACCGAGCTGGCCACCGCGTTCACCTCGCTGGGCTCGCAGGTGACCCTGCTGACGCCCACGCGCCTGCTGGGCCGACTGGAGCCCGAGGCGTGCCGGCTGGTGGCCGACTCGCTGGTCGCGATGGGCGCCGACGTGCGCATGGAGGCGCGGGCGGTGCGGGTCGAGCGCGAGGGCGCGGACGGCCCGGTCACCGTGCACGTCGAGGCCGACGGCGAGGTCACCCCCGTGGTCGCCGACGAGCTGCTCGTCGCCACGGGCCGGCGCCCGGCCACCGCCGACATCGGCCTGGAGGCCGTGGGCCTGGAGCCGGGGGAGGCGCTCGCGGTCGACACCACGGGCGCCGTCACCGGCGTCGACCAGGGGGACGGGGACCCGTGGCTGTACGCCGCGGGCGATGTCACCGGCGAGGCGCCGCTGACCCACATGGGCAAGTACTCCGCCCGGGCCACGGGCGACGTCATCGCCGCGCGGGCCAAGGGCGAGGCGGTGCGCGACGGCGCGTGGGGCAAGCACGCCACCACCGCGCAGGCGCGGGCCGTGCCGCAGGTGGTGTTCACCACCCCGGAGGTCGCCAGCGTGGGCCTGACCCTGGGGGAGGCCGAGGAGGCGGGGCTGCGCACCCGGGTCGTCGACCTCGAGATGGGGGTGGCTGGCGCGGCCCTGCTCGCCGAGGACTACCGCGGGTGGGCGCGGATGATCGTCGACGAGGACCGCGGCGTGGTCGTGGGCGTCACCTTCGTCGGCGACGACGTGGCCGAGCTGGTGCACTCGGCGACCGTGGCCGTGGTCGGCGAGGTGCCGCTGGACCGGCTGTGGCACGCGGTGCCCAGCTACCCGACGATCAGCGAGATCTGGCTGCGGCTGCTGGAGGCCTACGGGCTGTAGGGGCTCGCACCGGCCCTGCCTCAGACCGGCAGGGTGCCGTGGCCCCCGGTGTCGTAGACGGCCGTGCCCGCGGGCGCCAGCTGCCCGAGGTTGCGCAGGTACACCGCCCGCCCGGCCTCGGAGAGCAGGGCGTCGTGCACGGGCACCGCGATCCCGGGGGCCACGGCGCGCAGGAACTCCGCGGTCATGGCGCTGGTCGCCCACGGCGCGTTCAGCGGCAGCGCGAGCACCTCGACCCCGCGGGGGGCGACGGCGTAGGAGTCGCCGGGGTGGAAGAGCACCGGCTCGCCCGGGGCGCGCACCAGCAGGCCGATGTTGCCCAGCCGCGGCACCTCGGGGTGGATCAGCGCGTGCTCCCCGCCCACGGCCTCGACGTCGACCGCGCCGAGGCGCAGGTGCTCGCCGGGGTGCAGCGGCTCGGCGCCGAGCGCGTGCAGCTGCGCGGCGACCTCGGGCTCGGTGCGCAGCACGGTCCCGTCGTTGGCGTCGAGCAGGGGCACCAGCCGGTCGGTGGCCAGGTGGTCGGGGTGGCCGTGGGTCACGAGCACCGCGTCGAGGTCGGTCAGCTCGTCGAAGCCGGAGCTGAAGCCCCCCGGGTCGATGAGCAGGCGCGCGCCGGCCACCTCGACCAGCAGGCACGCGTGGCCGAGGTGGGTGATCTGCACGGGAGCACTCTGCTCCTCCGCGCCGCCGCGCGCACGGCCGTGCCCGTGCCGGTCCACGGGTGGCCGCGTCGCCGGTCAGGCGGGGGCGTCCCCGGGGCGGACGGCGGCG
>CADCUY010000313.1 GCA_902806005.1 uncultured Quadrisphaera sp.
GCATGACCGGTTCGGTCGGCCTGCGCCCGACCCTGGCCGCGCTCGCGTCCGGAGCGACCCTGGCGCTGGCCAACAAGGAGTCGCTGGTCGTCGGCGGCGCCCTCGTCACCGCCGCCGCCGCGCCGGGGCAGCTGGTGCCCGTCGACTCCGAGCACTCGGCGATCGCCCAGGCCCTGCGGGGCGGCTCGCCCGAGGAGGTGCGCCGCCTGGTGCTGACGGCGTCCGGCGGCCCGTTCCGCGGCCGCAGCGCCGAGGAGCTGGCCGGCGTCACCCCCGAGCAGGCGCTCGCGCACCCCACGTGGTCGATGGGCCCGGTGATCACCACCAACTCCGCGACGCTGGTGAACAAGGGCCTCGAGGTGATCGAGGCCCACCTGCTGTTCGACCTGCCGCTGGAGCGCATCGACGTCGTGGTGCACCCGCAGTCGGTGGTCCACTCGATGGTCGAGTTCACCGACGGCTCCACCCTGGCGCAGGCCTCGCCGCCCGACATGCGGCTCCCGATCGCGCTGGGCCTCGGCTGGCCCGACCGGGTGCCCCGCCCCGGCTACGGGCTGGACTGGACCACCGCCCAGGCGTGGACCTTCGAGCCCCTCGACGAGGCGGCCTTCCCCGCGGTGGCCCTGGCCCGCGCCGCCGCCGCGGCCGGCGGCACCGCCCCCGCGGTCTACAACGCCGCCAACGAGGAGGCCGTCACGGCCTTCCTCGCCGGCTCGCTGCCCTTCCCGGGCATCCTCGCCACGGTCGGGGCCGTGCTCGAGGAGCACGCCGCGGCGGCCGCCCCGGACGTGGACGCGGTGCTGGCCGCCGAGGGCTGGGCCCGCACCCGGGCCCGGGAGCGGATCGCCGCCTCCGGGGCGGGGGCGCCCGCGTGAGCGACGTCGTCGCCTACGCCGCCGGCGTGCTGGTGCTCGTCGTCGGCCTGGCCGTCTCGATCGCCCTGCACGAGGTGGGCCACCTGGTGCCCGCCAAGCGGTTCGGCGTCAAGGTCACCCAGTACATGGTCGGCTTCGGGCCCACCCTGGTCTCCCGCCGGCGCGGCGAGACCGAGTACGGCGTCAAGGCCGTGCCGCTCGGCGGCTACATCCGGATGATCGGCATGTTCGCGCCGAGCGCCGGCGGGCGCGTGCGGGCCGGCTCGACCAGCCCCTTCGCGCAGCTGGCCGACGACGCCCGCGCCGCGGTGGCCGAGGAGATCGGGCCGGACGACGACGCGCGCACCTTCTACCGGCTGCCGGTGCGCAAGCGCGTCGTCATCATGCTCGGCGGCCCCCTGATGAACCTCGGCCTGGCGGTGCTGCTGCTCGGCGTGCTGCTCACCACGATCGGCACGGCGGGCGTCACCCCGCGGGTCGCCGAGGTCTCCGCGTGCGTGCTGCCCGCCGCGGCGACCCCGGCCGCGGGGAGCGACGCGCCGGCGTGCGGGCCCGACGACCCCCCCACCCCGGCCGCTGCCGCCGGCCACCTCGCCGGCGACGTGCTGCTCGAGGTCGACGGCACCGCCGTCGAGGGCAGCTGGGAGCGGGCCACCGCCGCCATCCGCGCCGCCGCCGGGCGCACCGTGGACGTCGTGGTCGACCGCGACGGCCGGCGGCTGGTGCTGCGGGCGGCCGTCATCCGCACCGAGCGACCGGTGCTCGACGCGACCGGCGCCCCGGTGCTCGGCGCCGACGGCGCGGTGCGCACCGAGCCGGCCGGCTTCCTCGGCGTCTCGCCGACGCCGGCGCTGGTGCCCCAGCCGGTCACCGCCGTCCCCGGCTTCGTGGCCGAGGCGACCCTGCGCACCGCCGGGATCGTGCTGACCCTGCCGCAGCGGATGGTGCAGGTGGCGCAGGCCGCCTTCGGCGACGAGGAGCGCGACCCGAACGGGCCGATCGGGCTGGTCGGCGTGGGCCGCCTCTCCGGGGAGGTCGCGACCACCGACCTGCTCGAGACCACCGCCGAGCGGGTGGGCACCATGCTCGGGATCCTCGGCTCCCTGAACCTCGCCCTGTTCGTCTTCAACCTGCTGCCGCTGCTGCCCCTGGACGGCGGGCACGTCGCCGGGGCGCTGCTGGAGGGGCTGCGCCGCACGGTGGCGCGGGTGCGCGGGCGGCCCGACCCCGGGCCCTTCGACCTCGCCCGGCTGCTGCCGGTCACCTACGCCGTGGTGGCCGTGTTCCTCGCCATGTCGCTGCTGCTGCTCTACGCCGACATCGTCAACCCCGTCACCCTGGGCTGACCGGCGCGGGATGGTCGTCTGCACCGGGCGGCACCCGCGGGGCTGGGCTACCGTCCGCGGCATGGACGTGCGCCCCCTGCCCGCTCTCCAGCCCGGGCAGGCGGCCCCCGCCGCGCTGTGGCTGCTGCGCCACGGCAACAGCGAGGGCAACGCCGCCGACGCCGCCGCCCACCGCGACGGGCTCGCGCGGCTCGAGGTGGAGGCCCGCGACGCCGACGTGCCGCTGACCGACCTCGGCCACCGCCAGGCCGCCGCGGTCGGGCGCTGGCTGGCCGACCAGCCCGAGGACCGCCGCCCCACCGCCGTGCTGGTCTCCCCGTACCGGCGGGCGGTGCAGACGGCGCAGGGCGTGCTCGAGGGCGCCGGGCTCGACCTGCCGCTGGCCAGCGACGAGCGGCTGCGCGAGCGCGACCTCGGCGCGTTCGACGGGCTGACCAGCCGCGGCATCCGCGAGGAGCTGCCGGGCGAGTTCGAGCGCCGCCGGCGCGTGGGCAAGATGTGGTACCGCCCGCCCGGCGGGGAGAGCTGGGCCGACGTCCTGCTGCGGGTGCGCTCGATGCTGGCCACGGAGCTCCCGCGCTACGCCGGCGAGCGGCTGCTCGTCGTCAGCCACCAGGCCGTCGTCATGGCGTTCCGGATGGTGCTCGAGGGCCTCGACGAGGCCCGCGCGCTGGCGATCGACGACGACGAGCCGCAGGCCAACGGCGCCCTGACCCGCTACCGCGCCGCCGACGGCGGGGGCCTGGAGCTCGAGGCCTACGCCGACACCGCCCCCGTGGAGACCCGGGGCGCGCCGGCCACCGAGCAGCCCGACGCCGAGGAGGAGGCCACCGGTGCCGACAGCGCCCGCGCCTGAGCCCACCGCCGACGGGGGCGTGCGGCGCCCGGTCACCACCACGTCGTCGGTGCTGCGCGACTGGCCCCTGCCCGCCCCGGGCCAGGGCAAGGACGCGCGGGGCCGCGTGCTCGTCGTCGGCGGGAGCGACCAGACCCCCGGGGCGGTGCTGCTCGCCGCCGAGGCCGCGCTGCGCGGCGGCGCGGGCAAGCTCCAGGTCGCCACCACGCGCTCCACCGCGCTCGCGGTGGCCGTGGCCCTGCCCGAGGCCGCCGTCGTCCCGCTGCCGGAGACCGCCGGCGGCGACATCGACCCCCGCGCCGCCGAGCAGCTGCTCGAGCTGGCCGCCGACCTGCCGGCGCTGCTCGTCGGGCCCGGGATGCGCGACGTCGAGGTGGTCGTCGAGCTGCTGCGCGGGGTGCTGCCCCACCTGGCCGCCGGCTCGCCCGGGGCCCTGGTGATGGACGCCGCGGCGCACGCCTGGGTGGGCAGCGAGCTGCCGTCGTCCGGGGAGCGCACCGGGGCGCTGCGCCACCTCGAGGGGCGGGTGCTGCTGACGCCCAACCACACCGAGCTGGCGCTCACCCTCGGCGTCGACGGCGACGAGGTGGCCGACGACCCCGCCGGCTGCGCGGCGCGGCTGGCCGAGCGGTCGGGCGCGGTGGTCTCCTCCGGCGGCGGGCAGTCGGTGGTCGTGCACCCCGACGGGCGCAGCTGGGTCGACCAGAGCGGGGGAGCGGGCCTCGGGGTCTCCGGCAGCGGCGACGTCCTGGCCGGCATCGTCACCGGCCTGGCCGCCCGCGGGGCGAGCCCGGAGCAGGCGGCGGTGTGGGGCACCCACCTGCACGGGCGCGCCGGCGACCGGCTCGCGGCCAGCGTGGGGCGCCTCGGCTTCCTCGCCCGCGAGCTGTGCGCGGAGCTGCCGCGGGTGCTCACCGAGATCGAGGTCTGAGCCCTCGCTCCCGGGCCCGCGAGGGCCGCTCGGCGGCGAGCGGGGCCTGATCGCCGGGTGAGACACTGGACGCATGGCGATCCCCGTGTCCCTGGGCATGCCCGGCGTCCCCCCCGGCCCGCCCCCGGTGCTCGCGCCGCGCCGCCCCACCCGCAAGATCTCCGTCGGCTCGGTGGACGTCGGCGGCGACGCCCCGATCAGCGTGCAGTCGATGTGCACCACGCCGACCACCGACATCAACGCGACGCTGCAGCAGATCGCCGAGCTGACGGCGTCCGGCTGCGACATCGTGCGCGTCGCGTGCCCGAGCAAGGACGACGCCGACGTCCTGCACATCATCGCCAAGAAGTCGCAGATCCCCGTGATCGCCGACATCCACTTCCAGCCCGCGTACGTCTTCACGGCCATCGAGGCCGGCTGCGCCGCCGTGCGCGTGAACCCGGGCAACATCCGCAAGTTCGACGACCAGGTCAAGCAGATCGCGCAGGCCGCCAAGGACCACGGCACCTCGATCCGGATCGGGGTCAACGCCGGCTCCCTCGACAAGCGGATCCTCGCCAAGCACGGCAAGGCCACCCCCGAGGCCCTGGTGGAGTCGGCGGTGTGGGAGGCCTCCCTGTTCGAGGAGCACGGCTTCCACGACTTCAAGATCTCCGTCAAGCACAACGACCCGGTCGTGATGGTCGCGGCCTACGAGATGCTCGCCGAGCGCGGCGACTGGCCCCTGCACCTCGGGGTCACCGAGGCCGGCCCCGCCTTCCAGGGCACGATCAAGTCGGCCACCGCCTTCGGCGCCCTGCTCTCCAAGGGGATCGGCGACACCATCCGGGTCTCCCTCTCGGCCCCGCCGGTCGAGGAGGTCAAGGTCGGCATCCAGATCCTGCAGTCGCTGAACCTGCGCCCGCGCAAGCTGGAGATCGTCTCCTGCCCCTCCTGCGGGCGCGCTCAGGTCGACGTCTACACCCTCGCCGACCAGGTCACCGCCGGGCTCGAGGGCATGACGGTGCCGCTGCGGGTGGCCGTGATGGGCTGCGTCGTCAACGGGCCCGGCGAGGCCCGCGAGGCCGACCTCGGCGTCGCCTCCGGCAACGGCAAGGGGCAGATCTTCGTGCGCGGCGAGGTGGTCAAGACCGTGCCCGAGCACGAGATCGTCGCCACGCTCATCGAGGAGGCCGAGCGCATCGCCGCCCAGATGGAGGCGGACGGCGAGCTCGAGGCCGGCAGCGCCACCGTCTCCGTGGGCTGAGCGGAGGAGCGGTGACCGGCGTGCTGCCCGGGGTGGCGGGGGTGTTCGGCGCCTCGCCCGTGCGCGCGCTGGACGACCGCGACCGCGAGGCCGTGCTCGCCCTGTGCGACGAGGACCCGGTGGCGAACGTGTTCGTCTCCTCCCGGGTGGCCGCCGTCGGGGCCGACGCCGCCGCGCTCGGCGGGCAGCTGTGGGGCTACCACGAGGGCGGGCGCCTGGCCGCGGTGTGCTGGGCGGGCGCCAACGTCGTGCCCGTGGGCGTGCACGGCGGCGTCGTCGAGGCGTTCGCCGCGCGGCTGCGCCGCCACGGGCGCCGCTGCTCGTCCATCGTCGGGCCCGCGGACGCCGTGCTGGGCCTGTGGGACAGGCTCGCGGGCTCGTGGGGGGCGGCGCGCGAGGTGCGCCCCGACCAGCCGCTGCTGGCGACCACCGAGCCGCCGGCGGTGCGGGCCTCCCCGGAGGTGCGGCGCACCACCCGCGCCGACCTCGACGCGCTGGTGCCGGCGTGCGTGGCGATGTTCACCGAGGAGGTGGGCTACTCGCCCGTGGCCGGCGACGGCGGCGCGGGCTACCGCCGCCGCGTGCAGGAGCTGGTGGACGCCGGGCGCTCGTTCGCCTCGTTCGCCACCGTGCGCGGCACCCGGCAGGTGGTGTTCAAGGCCGAGCTGGGGGCGGTGGCGCCCGGCGTCGCGCAGCTGCAGGGGGTGTGGGTGCACCCCGACCACCGCGGCCAGGGGCTGGCCGCGCCCGGGGTGGCGGCCGTGGTGCTCGCGGCGCGGGCCGACGGGTTCGGCACGAGCAGCCTGTACGTCAACGCCTTCAACGCCCGCGCGCTGCGCGCGTACCGCGAGGTGGGGTTCCGGCAGGTGGGCACCTTCGCGACCGTGCTGTTCTGACCGCCCGCAGCACGCCGGGCGTGCCGACGGACGTGCAGAACCCGTCGAGGAGGCCCCGAGACGGCGGTGTCCGCCACTTCTGCACGTCCGTCGG
>CADCUY010000314.1 GCA_902806005.1 uncultured Quadrisphaera sp.
CGCGCCGGTCACGGGCACCCCGGTGGCGGAGGTGCCGGTGACGCGGTGCACCCGGTAGGAGGCCACGTCGGCGTCGGCGGGCGCCGTCCAGGTCAGGACCACGCCGGCGGGGGCGCCGGCCGCGGAGGCGGTGGCGGTCAGCGCGGCCGGGGCGGCCGGGGCCGGGTCGGCCGGGGCGGTGCCGCCGGTCCAGGAGGCCTTGACCCGCGAGGAGCCGCTGACCTCGAAGTACTCGACGACGACGGTGTGGTCGCCGGCGGTCAGGTCGGTGGCCGCGGTGGAGGTGCGGGTGCCGGAGCGGCCGACGGTGTCGATGAGGACCTCGCCGTCGACGAGCAGGCGGATGCCGTCGTAGGCCGCGGTGAGGGTGGAGAAGTCGTAGCGCCCGGCCGTGAAGGGCTGGGTGGTGGTCCAGCGGACGGAGAACCCGTCGGGCCCGACGGTGGTGCCGGTGGGTGAGCCGGTGCCCCAGCTGGCGTCGACGGCGGCCTCGCAGCGCACGGTGCTCGGGGTGCCCTCGAAGGTGGTGCCGGCGAAGTACTCCGCGGCCCACCCGGTGCCGCAGGCGAGGTCGCCGGTGCGGGTGACGTCGACGCGGATGGCGGAGGTGCCGCCGGCCTCGTAGTGCTCGACGCGGAGGTCGTGCTCGCCGGGGGCGAGGACGATCGAGCCGCGGCGCGTGGTGGTGCCGGAGTCGGCCCAGGCGTCGATCACGGCGACGTCGTCGACGAAGACGCGCACGCCGTCGTCGGCCGTGGCGGTGATCGCGTAGCTGCCCGCGGTGGGCACGAGCAGGGTGCGGGTGTAGCGGGTGGAGAAGCTGTCGGCGCTGACGGGCACGCCGGTGGGGGCGCGCAGACCGAAGTCGTTGTCGAGGTCGGGCTCGCACCGGCTGGTGACGGGGTTGCCGGCGAGGGTGCGGCCGGCGAAGTACTCGGCGCGCCAGGCGCCCGGCTCGGGGCAGGCCGCGGACGCCGGGCCGGACAGGCTGGCCTCGACCAGGGCGAGGCCGGCGCGCTCGTAGTACTCGACGACGACGGTGTGCTGGCCCTCGGTGAGGGTGATGTCGGCGCCGGCGCTGACCGCGCCCTGGTCGCGCCAGGAGTTGATCACGGTGGTGCCGTCGACGATGACGCGGACGCCGTCGTCGGCGCGGACGCTGAGGTAGTACTCGCCGGCGGAGAAGGTGCCGGTGCGCGTGAACCGGCCGGAGAACCCGTCGACCGGCAGGCCGGTGCCCGCGGGGGCGCCGGCGCCGAGGTCGTACTCGACCGCGGCGGTGCACCCGGTGGTGACGGCGTCGCCGGCCAGGTCGGTGCCGGCGAACCACTGCACCTGCCACTGGGCCGGGGTGCAGGTGCTCGGCGGGGTCGCGCTGCCGGGCACCGTCGCGGAGGTGGTGGCGGGGGCCGAGGCGTTGCCGGCGGCGTCGAGGGCGACGACCGCGTAGTGGGCGGTCTGCGCCGAGGCGCCGACCACGAGGGTCGCGTCGGTGTGCGCGGTGGCGGTCACGGTGGCCAGCGGGGTGCCGGTGGTGGCCACGGGGGCGCTCCCGGCGCGGAAGACGCGTTAGCGGGCGGCGGCCTCGCCGGCGGGCGCGGTCCAGGTCAGCGCGACGCGGCCGTCGGCCACGGCGGCGG
>CADCUY010000315.1 GCA_902806005.1 uncultured Quadrisphaera sp.
CGGGGATGCCGGCGCGCACGGCGCGGCCCTCGACGGAGAGCTCGAGGGTGGTGCCGCGCACGGCGTCGACGAAGGGGATCTCGGTGCTGGCCTCGAGGTCGACGGTGGGGGTCGGCGCGCCGAACCCCGCCGGGCGCCGACCGGCACCGGGGGCACCCGCGGCGCCGCCGAACAGGCCGCCGAGCAGGTCCTCCATGCCGGGCGGCACGCCCTGCGCTCCCCCGCCGCGCCCGCCGGTGTCGAAGCGCACCCGCTGCCCGCCCGCGCCGGCGCCGCCGAACAGGCCGCCGAGCAGGTCCTCGAAGCCGGCGCCCCCGCCCGGGCCGCCGGCGCCGGAGGTGAAGCGGGCGCCCGAGCCCATGGCGCGAACGGCGTCGTACTGACGGCGCTGCTCGGGGTCGGAGAGCACGGCGTAGGCCTCGCCGACCTCCTTGAACCGGGTCTCGGCGGCGGCGTCACCGGGGTTGGCGTCGGGGTGCAGGGTGCGCGCCAGCTTGCGGTACGCCTTCTTCACCTCGGCCGCCGAGGCGTCCTTGGCCACGCCCAGGCGGGCGTAGAAGTCCTTCTCCAACCAGTCCTGGCCGGTCACGGCGCCTCCTCTCGTGCTGGTCGTGCCGCACGTGTGGGGGTACTTGCGCACACAGTGTCCTTGGCGGCGCAATCACCCCCACACGTGCTCGGGCGGGGTGGGGTCAGGCGGGGCTGACGACGGCCACGCGGGCCGCGCGCAGCACCCGGGAGCCGGCGCCCGACATCCGGTAGCCGGGCTGGAGCACCTGGCTGACCACCGTCTCGGTGGCCTGCCCGGACTCGTCGACGCCGTTCATCAGCGCCTCGTGCACGGCGGGGTCGAACACCTCGCCCACCGCGCCGTACCGCTCCAGCCCCAGGCGGGCCAGCGCGGTCTCCAGCTTCTCGGCGATCGCGGCGAACGGCCCGCCCTCGAGGTCGCCGTGCTGGCGCGCCAGGTGGATGTCGTCGAGCGCCGGCAGCAGGCCCTCGAGCGCGGAGGTCACCGCGGCCTCGCGCACGGCCTCGCGGTCGCGCTCGACCCGCCGCCGGTAGTTGACGTACTCGGCCTGCAGGCGCTGGAGGTCGCCGAGCCGGTCGGCGGCCAGCGCCTCGGCCGCGGAGAGCAGGGCCGTGGCGTCGGCCTGCTCCGCCGCGTCGTCGACGTCCGCCACCGGCGCACCGGTGTCAGCGGCGCTGGGCGCCTCCGGGGCCGCCGGCTCGCCCGCCGGCAGCCCCACGTCCTGCAGGTCCTCCCGCCGGGGCTCCCCGGGCGGGGTGCTGGGCGTGAACGAGTCGGTCACTTGCGCTCGTCCTCGTCCACGACCTCGGCGTCCACCACGTCGTCGTCCGCAGCGCGCGCGCCGGTGCCGGGCGTGTCATCGGCCGGCGCGGCGGCGTCCGCCTGCTGCTGGGCGTACAGCGCGCTGCCCAGCTCCTGGCTGGCCGTGGCCAGCGCCTCCTGGGCGCTCTTGACCCGGCCGATGTCGTCGCCCTCGAGCGCGGTCCGCAGGTCGGTGACCGCCGAGCGGGTCTTGGCCACGCCGTCCTCGGGCAGCTTGTCGGCGTTGTCGGTGAGGAACTTCTCCGTCGAGTACACCAGCTGCTCGGCGGCGTTGCGGGTCTCGGCCTCCTCGCGCCGGACCCTGTCCTCCTCGGCGTGCGCCTCGGCGTCCTTGACCATCCGCTCGATGTCCTCCTTCGACAGCGCGCTGCCGCCGGAGATGGTCATCGACTGCTCCTTGCCCGTGCCGCGGTCCTTCGCGGAGACGTGCACGATGCCGTTGGCGTCGATGTCGAAGGTCACCTCCACCTGCGGCACCCCGCGCGGGGCGGGGGCGATGCCGGTGAGGTCGAAGGTGCCCAGCGGCTTGTTGTCGCGCACCAGCTCGCGCTCGCCCTGGTAGACCTGGATGAGCACGGAGGGCTGGTTGTCGTCGGCGGTGGTGAAGACCTCCGAGCGCTTGGTCGGGATCGCCGTGTTGCGCTCGATGAGCTTGGTCATGATCCCGCCCTTGGTCTCGATGCCGAGGGACAGCGGCGTGACGTCGATGAGCAGGACGTCCTTGCGCTCGCCCTTCAGCACCCCGGCCTGCAGGGCCGCGCCCACGGCCACGACCTCGTCGGGGTTGACGCCGCGGTTGGGCTCCCTGCCGCCGGTCAGGCCGCGGACGACGTCGGCCACCGCGGGCATGCGGGTCGAGCCGCCGACCATGACGACGTGGTCGATGTCGGAGAGCTTGACGTCGGCGTCGCGGATGACCTGCTGGAACGGCGCCTTGGTGCGCTCGAGCAGCGAGCGGGTCATGTCCTCGAACTGCGCTCGGGTGAGCTTCTCGTCCAGGTGGACGGGGCCGTTCTCGGTCATCGAGAGGTACTGCAGCGAGATGTTCGTGCTCGTCGCCGAGGACAGCTCCTTCTTGGCCTGCTCCGCGGCCTCGCGCAGGCGCTGCATCGCGATCTTGTCCTTGGAGAGGTCGACGCCCGCGGTGTTGCGCACGCGGTCGACCAGCCACTTGACCACTGCGGCGTCCCAGTCGTCGCCGCCGAGGTGGTTGTCGCCCGAGGTGGCGCGCACCTGGATGGTGGAGAACCCGTCCTCGGGGTCCTTGCCCACCTCGAGGAGGGAGACGTCGAACGTGCCGCCGCCGAGGTCGAAGACGAGGATCAGCTCGTCCTCCTTGCCCTTGTCGAGGCCGTAGGCCAGGGCCGCCGCGGTGGGCTCGTTGATGATGCGCAGCACGTTCAGGCCCGCGACCTCGCCGGCCTCCTTGGTGGCCTGGCGCTGGGCGTCGTTGAAGTACGCCGGCACGGTGACCACGGCGTCGGTGACGGGCTCGCCCAGGTACTCCTCGGCGTCGCGCTTGAGCTTCTGCAGCACGCGGGCGCTGATCTCCTGCGCGGTGTACTTCTTGCCGTCGATCTCCTGCGTCCACCCGGTGCCCATGTGGCGCTTGACCGAGGCGATGGTGCGGTCGACGTTGGTGACGGCCTGGCGCTTGGCGATCTCGCCGACCAGGGGCTCGCCGGACTTGGCGAACGCGACGACGGACGGGGTGGTGCGGCCGCCCTCGGCGTTGGCGATGACGGTGGGCTCGCCGCCCTCCAGGACGGCGACCACCGAGTTGGTGGTGCCGAGGTCGATGCCGACAGCACGTGCCATGGGGACTCCTCTTCGCTGTTCTTGAGCCTGTCTCACTCAAGTATCGGCGGGCGCGCGAGCGTGTCAACTCCGCGGACGCCGGACTTGAGCCTGCCGGGCTCAACGCTGCTGCCGGCGACGCTCTTCCCCGTCCCGCCCGGGCGTGCGCTCGCCTCAGGGCCGACCGGTCAGCCCGTCGAGGGCGATCCGCAGGACGCGCTCGACGGCGGCGGCCGGGTCGGTCCGCGAGACGTGGGCGAGGGCGCGCACCAGCACGAAGACGTCCTCGACGGTGGCGTCCGCCCGGAGGCGCCCGCCCGCCTGGGCCCGCTCGAGCACGACGCGGACGGCGTCGTGGAAGCCGCGCGAGGCGGCGGCGACCACCTCGGTCACCCCGCGGCCGTCGGTGTGCAGGAGGCTGACCAGCGCCAGCTTGGTCGCCTGCCGGGCGACCAGGGAGCGCACGAGCGCGGCGAAGGCGCCGTCGGGCTCGGCCTCGCCGGCGTGCTCGCGGGCCACCGCCGCCAGCTCCTCGAGGTAGCGGACGGCGGTGGCCTCCACCAGGTCCTGCTTGGTCGGGAAGTGCCGGAAGACGGTCGCGATCCCGACCTCGGCGCGCCGGGCGACCTCCTCGGTCGAGGCCGCCGCCCCGCCCTGGCCGAACACCTCCTCCGCGGCGCGCAGGATCCGCTCCCGGTTCGCCGCACCGTCACGACGCACGCTCGCCCCCTTGCCGTACGGAGTCATCACTCCGTATGTTGCGGAGTGCTCACTCCGCCATCGCCAGCCTAGGGGACCGATGCAGGACCGCCACGCCCTCCGCCCGTCCGGACGCCGCCCGCTCCCCGAGCCCCCCGCGGCGCACCCGCGGTGACCGCCGACGAGCTGGCGGACGAGCGACCGGGCCCCGCGGTGGCGCGGGCCGCCACTGCCTGGGCGTCCGTCGCCGTCCTGACGGCGACGAGCTTCGCGCTGGTGACCGGTGAGTTCCTGCCGCCGAGCCTCCTGCCCGCGCTGGCCGCCGACCTCGGCACGACCGAGGGCCGGGCCGGCCAGGCGGTGACCGCCACCGCGTTCGCCGCCCTGCTCACCGCGCCCACCATCGGGCTGCTGGTGCCCCGCCTGGAGCGCCGCGCCCTGCTCAGCGTGCTGGCGGTCGCGGCCGGCCTGTCGAACATCGGGGTCGCGCTCTCGGGCGACCTCACCGTCCTCCTGCTGTCCCGGCTGCTCCTCGGCGCCGCCGTCGGCGGCTTCTGGGCCATGTCGCTCGCCGTGGCCGCGCAGCTGACGGCGCCCCGGCACCTCGGGCGGGCCATCACCGCCGTCAACACCGGGGGGACGCTCGCGACGGTGGCCGGCGTGCCGCTCGGCATCTGGCTCGACGCCCTCGTCGACTGGCGCACCGTCTTCGCGGGCGTCGGCGTCCTCACCCTCGGGGTGGCCGTGGCGCTCCGCCTCGTCCTGCCCGAGGTGCCCGCCGCGGCGTCCACCGGGCTGCGGGCCCTGCACCGGACCCTGCGCCTGCCCGGCGTCGCCCTCGGCCTCCTCGGCCACGCGCTGGTGATGCTCGGGAACTTCGCCGCCTTCACCTACGTGCGCGCCGCCCTGGGCATCGATCCCTCGCTCGGCACGGGCGGCGCGGCCCTCCTGATCGCGACCTTCGGCGTCGCGTCCCTGGTCGGCGGGGTCGTCACCGGCATGGTCGTGGACCACCACCTCCGGGCCCTGCGCCGCGGCGCCCCCGTGCTCCTCGCCGCTGCCGTGGCGGCGCTCGGGCCCGCTGCGGGGCACCCCTGGCTGCTCACGACCGCGGTCGTGGTCTGGGGCGCCGTCTTCGGCGGCTGGCTGATCGTCGTCACCGCGTGGATCGGCCGCGCAGCCCCCGCGGACCTGGAGCCGGGCGGGGGCCTGGTGGTCGCGGGCTACCAGCTGGCGATCACGCTGGGCGCGGGCGTCGGCGGGGTCGTCGTCGACGCGCACGGCATCCGGACCACCCTGCTGCTCGCCGCGGCCGCGGCGCTCGTGGGCGGCGTGCTGTTCGGGAGGAGGGCGGGCTCGGCGGCACCCGTGGCTGCGGCCCCGTAGCGCCGGGCCGGCGGCCGGCGGCGTCAGCGCGGGGCGGGCACCACGAGCGTCCACGTGGCCTCGAGGCCCGCGGCGAGGTCGCGCCGGTCGCCGGCGACGACGTCGTCGCCCCGCAGCAGCGCCCCGGCGGTGCGGTCGGAGACGTGCACCCGCGGGCAGCGGCCGTGGGCGTGGCGCTGTCCGCGGGGTCGCCCGCCCAGCTGCGCGGCCAGGGCGGCGAGCAGCCGGTCGGCGGCCAGCCGGTCGACCACGGGCGAGACCTGCACCTCGCTGCGGCCCAGCGCGTGCGAGGTCGCGGCCAGGTGGCTCACCAGCGCGGAGCCGATGCCGCGGCGCTGCCAGCCGTCGTGCACGAGCAGCTCGACCGACGAGGCGATCGGGTCGACCTGCCCGGTGCAGGTCGCGGGGCGCAGCGCGGCCACGGCCAGCAGCCGGCCGGGCGCTCCCTCGACGACGATCCCCCCGGGCTCGGCCAGCCACGCCTCCTGCTGGGCCAGGGGCAGCACCCCGCCGCCGCGGCCGTACCAGCCGAGGCGGGTGCTGGGCGAGCAGCGCACCAGCAGCTGGGCGAGGCCGGGCAGGTCGGCCACCCGGGCCGGGCGCACGCACAGGGCCGCCTCCTGCGGGCGGCGGGCGTGGCCGCGCGGGGCGGGCAGCGAGGAGGTCACCGTCTGAGCGCTCACAGCGCCAAGGGTGCGACGGCCGTGTTCCGGGGGCGTTCCCCGTGCGTGTCGCTCGTGTGAAGAGCGTCAGGTGAGCAGCAGCCGCCACGTGCCGGCCGCCACGCCGGCCGCGGTGGCCAGCAGCCCGAGGCCGACCCCCCCGGCCGCGACGAGCACGTCGGACGGCGACAGCCGGCTGGGCCTCGCCCACGTCCGGCGGCTGCCGCCGAAGCCCCGGGCCTCCATCGCGGTGGCCAGCACGGTCGCGCGGCGGACCGAGAGCACCAGCAGCGCGAACGCCTGACCGGCGCCGACGCGGACCCGGGCCAGGGCCCCGTCG
>CADCUY010000316.1 GCA_902806005.1 uncultured Quadrisphaera sp.
ACGCACGGCAGGGCACGGCGCCGGCGGGCCGCGCGGGCGCCGGGGTGTGACCGAGGGCGCCCTCCGCCGGGGTCAGCCGACGCCGAACAGCGCCCGCACGGGCGCGATGGCGAAGTAGACCAGGAACAGCGCCGCCACCACCCACAGCAGCGGGTGCACCGCGCGGGCCCGGCCGGTGACCGCCTGGATCAGCACGTAGGAGACGAAGCCGGCGCCGATCCCGTTGCTGATCGAGTAGGTGAACGGCATGACCACGATGGTCAGGAACGCGGGGATGGCGAGGCCGTAGTCGGTGAAGTCGATCGACCGCACCTGCGTGACCATGAGGAACCCGACGATCACCAGGGCGGGCGTGGCCGCCTCGAACGGCACCACCTGCACCAGGGGCGTGAAGAACATCGCCCCCAGGAACAGCACGCCGGTCACCACGCTGGCCAGCCCGGTGCGCGCCCCCTCCCCCACGCCCGCGGCCGACTCGATGTAGGTGGTGTTCGACGAGGTGTTCGCCAGGCCCCCGGCGGCGGCCGCGAGCGAGTCGACCAGCAGCACGCGCTGGACGCCGGGCAGCTCGCGGCGCTCGTCGAGCAGCCCCGCCTCGGCGCCGACGCCCACGACGGTGCCCATGGTGTCGAAGAAGTCGGCCAGCATCAGGGTGAAGACCAGCAGCACCGCGGAGATCACCGCGACCCGCGAGAACGCGCCGAACAGGCTCACCTGCCCGAGCAGGGAGAGGTCGGGGGCGCTGAGCAGCTCGGTCGGCAGGGTCGGCACGACCAGGCGCCAGCCCACGGGGTTCGGCTCGGCGTCCGGGCCGGCGAAGGCCGGGCCCACGCCCACCACGGCCTCGACGACCAGGGCCAGCGCGGTGGTGGCCAGGATGCCGACGAGGATGGCGCCGCGCGTGCGGCGGGCGACCAGCAGCGCGGTGACCAGCAGCCCGACGACGAAGACCACGGTCGGCCAGCCGCGCAGCTGCCCGCCGACGCCGAGCTCCAGCGGCACCGCGGCGCCGGCGGGGGTGCGCACGAAGCCCGCGTCGACGAAGCCGATCAGCGCGATGAACAGGCCGATGCCCACGCTGATCGCGGTCTTCAGCTGTGCCGGGATGGCGCGGAAGACCGCGGTGCGGAAGCCGGTGAGCACCAGCACCGTGATGATCAGCCCCTCGAGGACCACCAGGCCCATCGCGTCGGCCCAGCTCATCTGCGAGGCGATGCCGAAGGCGACGAAGGCGTTGAGCCCCAGGCCCGCGGCGAGGGCGAAGGGGTAGCGCCCGACGACGCCCATGACGATGGTCAGGACCCCCGCGACCAGCGCCGTGGCGGCGGCGACCGCCGGCACCCCGAGCACGCGCCCGTCGGCGTCGGCGGCGGTGCCGATGATCAGCGGGTTGAGCACGACGATGTAGGCCATGGTGAAGAAGGTGGCCAGGCCGCCGCGCACCTCCTGGCGGACGCTGGAGCCGCGGGCGGTGATCGAGAAGTAGCGGTCGAGGGCCCCCTGCGCGCGCGGCGGGCCGGGCTGGGCCGGGGTGGTCGTGGCGGTGCTCGACATGGGTGGTCCTCAGCTGGAGGGGGCGGCTCACAGGGGAGCGGGCGGCCGAAGCCTGCCAGCCGCGCGGCCCCGACGGGAACACG
>CADCUY010000317.1 GCA_902806005.1 uncultured Quadrisphaera sp.
CGGCTCTGCGGAGGTCGACCTCGAGCCGGCCGCCGCCGACGCCGGCGTCACCGGGTGCGCGGGGAAGCACCCGACCACGCTAGCCCCGGCGCGCCGGGCCCGTCACCGCGCGGACCGGCCGCCGCGCGCGACCACCGCGAGGGTGACCTAGCGTGCCCGGGTGGCCACCTCGCAGCTCGACCCGGCGACGGTCCACCCCTCCTGGCACGCCGCCCTGGAGCCGGTGCGCCCGCGACTGGCCGCCCTGGAGGAGCGCCTGGCCGCCGAGGCCGCCGCCGGCCACGAGGTGCTCCCCCGCCCCGAGCACCGGCTGCGGGCGCTCTCGGCACCGATGGACGCCGCGCGGGTGCTGATCGTCGGCCAGGACCCCTACCCCACCCCCGGCCACGCCGTCGGCCTGAGCTTCTCGGTGGCACCGGGCACCCGGCCGCTCCCCGGCTCGCTGCGCAACGTCCTGGCCGAGCTGCGGGCCGACGTCGGGGCCGACGTCGCGCCGGGCACCGGCGACCTCTCCCCCTGGGTCGGGCAGGGGGTGGTGCTGCTGAACCGGGTGCTCACCGTGCGCGCGGGCGCCTCCGGCTCGCACCGCCGCCTCGGCTGGGAGGCCGTCACCGACCACCTGGTCAGCGCGCTGGCCGCCCGCGGCACCCCGCTGGTGGCGGTGCTGTGGGGCCGCGACGCCCAGGCCCTGGCGCCGCGGCTGGCCGGGGTGCCCGTCGTCACCGGGGTGCACCCGAGCCCGCTCTCGGCCGCGCGGGGCTTCACCGGGTCGCGCCCGTTCAGCGCGGTCGACCGCGCCCTGGTGGCCCAGGGGGCCGCCCCCGTGGACTGGTCGCTCCCCGGATGACCGGCCGCGCCGCCGTCGCTAGCGTGCCGGCATGAGCGAGGAGCGCGGCCCGTGGCGCCGGTACGTCGCGCTGGGCGACTCCTTCACCGAGGGCCTCTCCGACCCGGTGGGCGGGGACGACGACCCGGCCGCGGTCGCCGCGGGCCCCTTCCGGGGCTGGGCCGACCGGCTGGCGGAGCTGCTCGACGACGCGCAGCGGGCGGCCGGCGCCCCGCCCCTGGAGTACGCGAACCTCGCCGTCCGCGGCCGCCTCCAGCGGCAGATCCTCGGCGAGCAGCTGCCCGCCGCCCTGGCCCTGGAGCCCGACCTCGTGAGCCTGAGCGCGGGCGGCAACGACCTGCTGCGCCCCAGCACCGACGCGCGCGCCGTCGCCGCCCGCACCGAGGAGGCGGTGGCGGCGCTGCGGGCCGCCGGCTGCGACGTCCTGCTCGTCACCGGCGCCGACCCGCAGGCCGCCCCGGTGCTGCGGCTGACGCGCGCCCGGGTCGCCGACCACAACCAGCGCCTGTGGGCCCTGGCCCAGCGCCACGGCGCCCGCGTGGTCGACCTGTGGGGCCTCGAGCCGCTGCAGGACCCGCGGATGTGGGCCGCCGACCGGCTGCACCTGAGCAGCGAGGGGCACCGGCGGGTGGCCCGCCTCGCGGCGGCGACCCTGCTCGGCACCGACGCCGACGACCGGGAGTGGGAGCGGCCGCTGCCCCCGGCGCGCCGCTCGCGCGCGGCCGCGGCCCGCGAGGACGCCGCGTGGGCCCGCACCCACCTCGCCCCGTGGGTGCGCCGGCGCCTGCAG
>CADCUY010000318.1 GCA_902806005.1 uncultured Quadrisphaera sp.
CCCCCCGGGCGCCTAGCCACGGGTGGCCGGGGCGGGGGGCAGGGCGAGCGGGGCCGAGACCAGGGGCCGGCCGGCCAGGCGCGGCAGGGTGAGCAGGAACGCGGCGCCCTTGCCCGGGCGCCCCCACACCTCCAGCCGGCCGCCGTGGAGGTGTGCGTCCTCCAGGGCGATGGCCAGGCCCAGGCCGGTGCCCCCGGTGGAGCGGCCGCGGGCCGGGTCGGCCCGCCAGAACCGGTCGAACACCCGGGCCGCCTCCGCGGGGCTCAGGCCGATGCCGTGGTCGCGGACCCGCACGGCCACCGCGTCGTCGTCGGTCGCCACGGTCACCCGCACCACCCGGCCCTCGCTGTGCTCGACGGCGTTGACGACGAGGTTGCGCAGCACCCGCTCCACCCTGCGCCGGTCGACCTCGGCGATGCAGGGGGTGTCGTCGGCGTCGAGGGCGACGGCGGTGCCCCGACGCTCGGCCAGGGGCGCGGCCAGGGCCACCACGGAGGCGGCGAGGCCGCGCAGGTCCACCGGCTCGGCGTCGAGCACGGCGGCGCCGGCGTCGTAGCGGCTGATCTCGAGCAGGTCGGCGAGCAGCTCCTCGAAGCGGTCGACCTGGGTGGCGAGCAGCTCGGCGGAGCGGGCCAGCTCGGGCGGGAAGGCCCCCCGCGACTCGTAGAGCACCTCGCCGGCCATCCGGATCGTGGTCAGCGGGGTCCGCAGCTCGTGGGAGACGTCGGAGACGAACCGCTGCTGCAGCGCCCCGAGCTGCTCGAGGTCGCGGATCTGGGTCTGGATGCTCTCCGCCATGCCGTTGAAGGAGCGGGCCAGGCGGGCCAGGTCGTCCTGGCCGCGCACGGGGATCCGCTGCTCGAGGTGGCCCGCGGAGAGCCGCTCGGCCACCGCCGCCGCCTCGCGCACCGGATCGACGACCTGGCGGGCGACGACGGCGGCCACGCCGGCCACGAGCAGCAGCAGGGCGACCGCGCCGAGCAGCAGCACCCGCTGCACGGCGTCGAGGGTGGCCTGCTCGCGGGAGAGGTCGTAGACGAAGTACAGCTCGTAGAACCCGGCGCGGGGCAGCTCCACGAGCTGGCCGACGGCGAGCGCCGGCGCCGCGTCGTCCCCCGCCAGCGGCAGGCCGATGGAGCGGTACTGCTGGGTCTCCGAGGCCCGGACGGCGGCGCGCAGGTCCTCGGGCACCGCGGCCGGCGGCACCCCGCCGGCGCGGGCGACGTCGCCGAAGCCGTCCTCGTTGGCGGGCAGGCGCAGGAGCATGACGGTGACGTCGCCGGCCGAGCGGGCGGCCTCCAGGCGGCTGACGAGGTTGATGGCCAGCGTGCGGACCGCGGCCTCGCTCGTGGCGTCGTCGACGCCGTCGAGGGTGCGCTGGGCCTCCCCGGCGCCGCGGCTGGCGTCCTCGAGGGCCTGGGTGCGGCGGTCCTCGAGCAGGCGGTCGCCGATCAGCTGGCCGAGGACCAGCCCGGCGAAGGTCACCGTGACCAGGCCGAGGACGACGGTGGAGGAGACCACGCGCGCGGTCAGCGACCGCCGGAAGAGGGTGACGACGCGGCGCCAGGGGGCGGGCCGGCCAGGCCGGCCGCGAAGGCCGGCCGGGTCGCCGGCGTCGGGCCGGGCGGGGCCCT
>CADCUY010000319.1 GCA_902806005.1 uncultured Quadrisphaera sp.
GCCCGCCCGGTCCGCGCCCCGCTCCTCCAGCGCCGCCACCGCCCGGGTCTGCCACACCGCCCCGGTGACCCCCGTGCTCGCCCGGTCCTGCGCGATCCCCAGGTACCGGTCGACCACGGCCCCCGGCACGCCCTCGCGGGCCAGGCCCTCCGCCGCCAGCGGCAGCAGGTGCTCGACCAGCAGCCGCCGCACCCCCACCGCGCCCCGCCCGGGCCAGGTCGCCCGCCCGGCGAGGCCGGCCCGGGCGCAGTCGAGGAAGCCCGACCGCACCGCCTCGACCTCGACCCCACCCGATCCCCCGCCCGCACCACCGGTCCCCCGCGGGTCGGGCCCGTCGTCGACCAGCACCCGCAGCGCCCCGTAGAACACCGCGGCGTTGGCCAGGGTGTCCACCACGCTCGGGCCCGCGGGCAGCACCCGGTTCTCCACCCGCAGGTGCGCGGCCGGCACCCCCCCGGCGGTGGGCGCGACGTCGTAGACCGGCCGGTTCCACCGCCACACCGTGCCCGAGTGCAGGCGCAGCTCCTGCAGGTGCGGCACCCGCCCGGCCTCCAGCTCGGCCACCGGGTCCTCGCCCGAGAGCTCCGGCAGCAGCGCCGGGAAGTAGGCCACGTTCTCGGCGAACAGGTCGTGCACCGAGCCCGCCCAGCCGTCCCCGAAGTACGCCCGCTCGCGCACCCCCTGGCGGCGCAGCTCGACCGGGCGGGTGTCCACCGACTGCGCGAACAGCGCGATCCGCGTCTCGTCCCACAGCCGCCGCCCGGCGAAGAACGGCGCGTTGGCCCCGAGCGCCACCTGCGGGGCCGCCAGCAGCTGGGCCGCGTTCCAGGTCGCGGCGAACTGCTCCGGGCTGACCTTGCGGTGCAGCTGGGTCGAGGTGCACGCCGCCTCGAAGGCGATCGACGACGCGGTCGTCGACAGCGACTCCACCCCGTGCACGAGCACCTCCGCGTCCTCACCGCGGGCGGCGAGGATCGCCTCGTCCAGGTGGCGGTAGCGCACCGACTCGGTGCGCCACTCCCCCCGCACCTGCTCGGGCATCAGCGTCGGCAGCACCCCGACCATCGCCAGCCCCGCCCCCGATCCCGGCTCCGCGCTCCCCGGCGGCTCGCCGCCGGCGGCGCCGACCTGCCGGGCCCGGGCGTGCGCCCGGTCCAGGCTGGCCCGCAGCCGGGCCTCCAGCGCGGGCAGCCCGTCCCCGGCCAGCGACGTCGGAGGCACGTTCAGCTCGATCGTCCAGCGCCCGATCTCGGTCTGGAAGTCCGGGTCGTCGAGGCGGTCGAGGATCTGACCGTTGGCCATCAGGGGCCCGAGCGCGGCGTCGACCAGGTCGAGCTCGACCTCCAGACCCGCCACGGGCTCGGCGTCGTCGAACCGGCTGGGGCTGCCCGCCGGGGCGCCCGGGTGCTCGGCGAGCATCCGCGCCAGCACGTCCAGGCACACCTGCAGCTTCTCGCGGTAGGCGCGCCGCGACGACGCCCCCAGCCCGTGCGCGCTGACCTCGTCGCCCACTGCCCCTCCCCCCGCCGGCCGCGGACGCCCGGCGCTCAGGAGCCCGTGCTCACCCCCAGGTGGTCACCGGCCCGGTCCGCTCACGCCTGCCCGGCGCCCGCCAGCTCGCCGACGTCGACCGCCAGCTCGGCCACCGGCGGGCAGGAGCAGACCAGGTTGCGGTCGCCGTGCGCGCCGTCGACCCGGCGCACCGGGGGCCAGTACTTCGCGCGCCGGTCGACCCCGGCGGGGTACACCGCCTGCTCGCGGGTGTACGGGTGCGGCCAGTCGCCGACCAGCATCGCCGCGGTGTGCGGGGCCTGGCGCAGCGGGGACCGCTCGAGCTCCCACTCCCCCGCGGCGACCCGGCCGACCTCGACCGCGATCGCGACCATGGCGTCGCAGAACCGGTCGATCTCGGCCAGGTCCTCGCTCTCGGTCGGCTCGACCATCACCGTGCCGGCCACGGGGAAGGAGACCGTCGGGGCGTGGAAGCCGTGGTCGATCAGCCGCTTCGCCACGTCGTCGACGGTGACCCCGGTGGCCCTGGTGATCGGCCGCAGGTCGAGCACGCACTCGTGGGCGACCAGCCCGGTGGCCCCGGTGTAGAGCACCGGGTAGTGCTCGCCCAGCCGGGCCGCGACGTAGTTGGCCGACAGCACCGCCACCTCGGTGGCCCGGCGCAGCCCCTCGGGGCCCATCAGCCGCAGGTAGGCCCACGAGACGGGCAGGATCCCGGCCGAGCCGAACGGGGCCCCCGAGACCGGGCCCACCCGCCCGCGCCCGGGCAGGAACGGCGCCAGGTGCTCGGCGACCCCCACCGGCCCGACGCCGGGGCCGCCGCCGCCGTGCGGGATGCAGAAGGTCTTGTGCAGGTTCAGGTGCGAGACGTCGGCCCCGAACGCCCCGGGCCGGGCCAGCCCGACCAGGGCGTTGAGGTTCGCCCCGTCGACGTAGACCTGCCCGCCGCCGGCGTGCACCACCGCGCACACCTCGGTGATCGTCTCCTCGTAGACCCCGTGGGTGGAGGGGTAGGTGACCATCACCGCGCCCAGCCGGTCGCCCGCCACCTCGACCTTGGCCCGCAGGTCGCCCAGGTCGACCTCCCCGGCGGGCCCGGTGGCCACCGCGACCACGGTGAACCCGGCCAGGACGGCGCTGGCGGCGTTGGTGCCGTGCGCGCTGGCCGGCACCAGGCAGACCACGCGCTGGTGCTCGCCGTTCGCGCGGTGGTAGGCGCGGATGGCCAGCAGCCCGGCCAGCTCCCCCTGGGAGCCGGCGTTGGGCTGGATCGAGACCGCGGCGTACCCGGTGACCTCGGCCAGGGCCGCCTCCAGGTCGGCGACCAGCTCCGCGGTGCCGGCCTGGTCGCCCGCGGGGGCGAAGGGGTGGACGTCGGCGAACTCCGGCCAGCTGACCGGCTCCATCTCGGTGGTCGCGTTCAGCTTCATCGTGCACGACCCGAGCGGGATCATCCCGCGGTCGAGGGCGTAGTCGGCGTCGGAGAGGCGCTTGAGGTAGCGCAGCACCGCGGTCTCGGAGCGGTGCGCGGAGAACACCGGGTGCTGCAGGTAGGCGCTGTCCCGGCGCAGCGCGGGCGGGACGGCCCCGGGCCCGGCGGTGACGTCGCCGCGCGACTCCGCGTCGGGGGTGGTGCCGGTGACGGCGGTGAGCACCGCGGCGACGTCCTCGGCGGTGGTGGTCTCGTCGCAGGTGACGCCCACGGTGTCGGCGTCGACGCGGCGCAGCCAGTACCCGGCGTCCGCGGCGGCGGCGAGCACCGCGTCGGCGCGGCCGGGCACGCGCACCTGCACCGTGTCGAAGAACGCGGCGTGCACCACCTCCAGCCCCGCGAGCCGCAGCCCCGCGGCGAGCCCGAGCGCGCGGGCGTGGGTGCGCTCGGCGATCGCCCGGATCCCCTCGGGGCCGTGGAAGACGGCGTACATCCCGGCCATCACCGCGAGCAGCACCTGCGCGGTGCAGATGTTCGACGTCGCCTTGTCGCGGCGGATGTGCTGCTCGCGGGTCTGCAGGGCCAGCCGGTACGCCCGCGCCCCCTCCGCGTCGCGCGAGACCCCGACCAGGCGCCCGGGCAGCTGGCGCTCGAGCCCGGAGCGGACGGCCAGGTAGCCGGCGTGCGGGCCGCCGCCGCCCATCGGCACCCCGAACCGCTGGGCGCTGCCGACGGCGACGTCGGCGCCGAGCTCGCCCGGCGGGCGCACCACGGCCAGGGCCAGCAGGTCGGCCGCGACGGTGACCAGCGCGCCGCGCTCGTGGGCGGCGGCGACCACCGGGGCCAGGTCGCGCAGCAGCCCCGAGGTGCCCGGCAGCTGCAGCAGCACCCCGAACACCCCGTGGGGGGTCTCCGGGAGGCCGTCGGCGGTGTCGGCGACGACGACCTCGGTGCCGACCGCCTCGGCGCGGGTGCGGACCACGGCGAGGGTCTGCGGGAGCACGTCGGCGTCGACGACGAGCACCGCGCCCTCGGGGGCGCGGCTGGCGCGGCGCATCAGGGCCACGGCCTCGGCGGCGGCCGTGGGCTCGTCGAGCATCGACGCCCCGGCCACCGCGAGGCCGGTCAGGTCGGCGACGGCGGTCTGGAAGTTCAGCAGCGCCTCGAGCCGGCCCTGGGCGATCTCGGGCTGGTACGGGGTGTACGCGGTGTACCAGGACGGGGACTCCAGCACGTTGCGGCGCACCACCGGCGGGGTGTGGGTGCCGTGGTAGCCCAGCCCGATCATCGGGCGGCGCACCGTGTTGCGCCGGGCGATCGCCCGCAGGGCGGCGGTGGTGGCGGCCTCGTCGGCGGCCGGGGGCAGGCGCAGGGGCTCCCCCGAGGCGCCGGCGCGGATGGCGGGCGGCAGCGCGGCGTCGATCAGCGCGTCGAGGTCGCGGTGGCCGAGCACGGCCAGCATCGCCTGGACCTGCGCGTCGTCGGGGCCGATGTGCCGGGTCGAGAAGCTCACCGGGGCAGTGTGTCAGCCGCCCCCGACACCGGCGGGTCGGGCGCGGCCCTCCCCCGCTGCGCTCAGCTCCCGGCGCGGGCCGCCCGCCGGGCGGACAGCTCGTCGGAGCCGTCGCCGGGCGTGCCGTCGGGGCGCTCGGAGGGCAGCTCGGCGAGGCCGGCCTCGACCTCGCGGCAGACCCGCCCGAGGGCGATGCCGAAGACCCCCTGGCCGCCCTGGACCAGGTCGATGACCTCGTCGGCGGAGGTGCACTCGTACACGCTGGCGCCGTCGGACATCAGGGTGGTGCCGGCGAGCTGGCTGACCTCGCGCTCGTGCAGGTGGGCCACCGCGGTGCGGATCTGCTGCAGGGACACGCCGGTGTCCAGCAGCCGCTTGACCACCTTGAGCACGAGGATGTCGCGGAAGCCGTAGAGGCGGTGGGTGCCCGAGCCCCCGGCGCTGCGCACGCCCGGCTCGACCAGCCCGGTCCGGGCCCAGTAGTCCAGCTGGCGGTAGGTGATGCCGGCCGCGCGGCAGGCCACCGGCCCGCGGTAGCCGACCTCGGCGTCGTCCAGGGAGGGCGCGCCGGCGCCCGTGCCGCGCCGATCGGTCGCCAGGGCCCCGTCGACCGTCCCGACGTCCCTGCTACCGCTCATGGATGGCCTCCTGGTGCGTCCCGGGGCGGGTGCTCCCCGGTGGTCGGGGGCCTGCCGCTCCGGTGGAGGCCGGAGCAGGACATCTGTGGCTGACCGTACGGTCCGGGCCCTGCGGCGTCAACGAATGACGCCAGTGTGATTACGGCGTGTCGCGGCATGTGGCACAGAGTGACCACACGAGTGGCGCAGCGGCCTCTCCGGGGGGTCAGCGGCCCTCCGGCTCCTCGCCCGGGTCCTCCGAGGACTGCTCGAAGTCCTCGGCGCTGACCTGGTCGAGGAACTCCCGGAACTTCTCCACCTCGTCCTCGTCCTCCTCCGGCACCGGCACCCCGGAGGAGGCCAGCACCTCCTCCGCGCCGAGGATCGGGCAGCGGACGCGCAGCGCCAGGGCGATCGCGTCGGAGGAGCGGGCGCTGACGACCGTGCCGGCGTCCAGCACCAGCTCCGCGTGGTAGACGTTGTCGCGCACCGCGACGATGCGCACCTCGGTCAGGGTGCGCCCCACCGCCTCGAGCAGGTCCTTGATCAGGTCGTGGGTCAGCGGGCGCGGGGGGACCACGCCCTGCTGGGCGAAGGCGATCGCACTGGCCTCCGGCGCCCCGATCCAGATCGGCAGGAACCGCTCCCCGTCTCGCTCGCGCAGCAGCACGATGGGGTTGTTCGAGGGCATCTCCACCCTCACACCGACGACATCGAGCACGCGCACCCGCTCACCGTAGCGCCGCGTCACCCCACGCGTCCGACCGGTGCGCCGCGGACCGGATCAGCCGTCCGCGGCGTCCAGCGCCAGGCGCAGCAGTGAGCCGTGCAGGCGCAGCAGGGTGCTCGCCAGCTCGGCCGTCACCTCGCCCGCCCGGCCCGGCCCTGCGCCCGTGGCCGCGGCCCCGCCCGGCGCGCGCTGGGTCCGGCGCAGCGGGGTCACCACCTGCTCGACCAGGGTCGCCTCGCGCTCGGCGGCCGTGCGCAGCACCCGCAGGTGGCGCGGCTCGATGCCGAACGAGCCCAGCACCTTCGCGGCAGCCACGACGTCCGCGCACTCGGCCGGGTAGCCGGCGGCACCCGCGCGGGGCAGCAGGCCGTGGCTCTCCAGGCCGTCGACCAGGGCCGCGTCGCCGCCGGCGCGCGCGACGA
>CADCUY010000320.1 GCA_902806005.1 uncultured Quadrisphaera sp.
ACTCGCCGGGCACCGCCCGGACGCCGGTCAGCGGGGCGCCCAGCGCTGCGGCGAGGGGTGCCAGCGCGGCGTCGGCGCTCACGCCCCGGGCGCCGGCTCCGGGGCCGCCGAGATCCGCAGGATGACGCGCTCGGCGCGGCGGCGGCGCAGCAGGGCGCTGATCGCCTCGACGCCCGTGATGGCGCGGTACTCCAGGCCGTACTTGCGGCGCAGGGCCGCGACCGCCGCGGGATGCTCGCCGTCGGGGCCGACCACGTGCGCCACGGCCTCGACCACCGGGGCGTCGGGGGCCACGGCCCCGAGGCGGCCGCACGGGCGCAGCTGGACGCGCGGGTCGTTCCGCAGGCGCTCGGTCTTGCCGCTGCCGGCCGGCGTGGTGACGACGAGGTCGTCGCCGACGGCCGCGACCCACACCGGGGTCGGCACCGGCTCGCCGCTGCGGCGGAAGGTCGACAGCGAGACGAAGCGCTCGCGCCCCATCGCGGCGAGGGTCGCGGGCGGCGCGGGCGGCGAGCTCATCAGGGCATCCTCCACCGTCGCCGGGGGTCACTCGGCGCGGGCCGCCCGGCGGGCGCGGAAGGCGGCCACGTGCGTGCGGTTGGCGCAGGCGGTGTCGCAGAAGCGGCGGGACCGGTTCTTCGACAGGTCGACCAGCACGTCGTCGCAGCCCTCCGCCGCGCACACCCGCAGCCGTTCGAGCTCGCGGTGGCGCACCACGTCGGCGACCGCCATGGCCGCCTCGACCGCCATCCGGTCGGCGAGCGGGGCCTGCGGCGAGGTGGCGTGCAGGTGGTAGCCCTCCTCGCCGTGGACCACCAGCTGCGGCAGGGCCCGAGCCTGCTGCAGCACCTCGTTGACCAGCCGCACGGCGCCCTCCTCGTCGAGGTGCCACAGCTCGCGCAGCCGCGCCCGCAGGGCCACGACCCGGGCGAGCTCCTCGCGGTCGTGGCGCCGGGAGCCCGTCCAGCCCCAGGACGCGACGAAGGCGTCGAGCCCGGCCGGGTCGGCGAGCTCGTCCCGGTCGGGCTGCTCGGTGTTCACCAGGGCCGCGGCGGCGGCCAGCGCCACGTCCGTGTCATGGGCGAAGACCACCTTGACCCCTTTCCGGCCGGCCCGTACGGTGAGCTGGTCGGTAAGGATCGTACCGCCCCACACCTCTGACCAGGGAGCTCGCGCGTGCCTGCAGCCCGGACGGCCGGCCTCGGCGCGGCGCTCCTCTCCGCCGCCACGTTCGGCACCTCCGGCGCTCTCGCCGCCTCGCTGCTGGACGCCGGGTGGACCCCGGGCGCCGCGGTGACCGTGCGGGTGGGCCTGGCCGCCCTCGTGCTGACCGTGCCCGCCCTGCTGGCGCTGCGCGGGCACGGCGCCGCGCTGCGCCGCAGCTCCCGGTCGGTGCTGGTCTACGGCCTCGTCGCCGTCGCGGGCACCCAGCTCTTCTACTTCAACGCCGTCAGCCGCCTGTCGGTGGGCGTCGCGCTGCTGCTGGAGTTCTCCGGCGCGCTGCTCGTGGTCCTGTGGCTCTGGGTGCGCCGCGGGCAGCGGCCGCGTCGGCTGACCCTCGCGGGGTCCGCGCTGGCGGTGGCCGGCCTGGTCCTCGTGCTCGACCTGGCGGGGGAGCAGCGGCTCGACCCGGTCGGCGTGCTGTGGGGGCTGGCCGGGGCCGCCGGGCTGGCGGTGTACTTCGTGCTCGCCGCCGAGAGCGACGGCGCGCTGCCGCCCCTGGTGCTGGTGTGGGGCGGGCTCGCCGTCGGGGCCCTGGCCCTCCTGGCCGCCGCGGCGTCGGGGCTCCTCGCCTTCAGCGCCCCGCGCACCGACGTGGAGCTGCTCGGCGCGCGGGTGAGCTGGCTCGTGCCGGTGCTCGCCCTGTCCCTGGTGGCCGCCGTCGTCGCCTACCTCGCGGGGTTCCGGGCCGCGCGCCTGCTGGGCGCGCGGCTGGCGTCGTTCGTCGGCCTCACCGAGGTGCTGTTCGCCGTGGCCTTCGCCTGGCTGCTGCTCGGGCAGGTGCCGAGGCCCGTGCAGCTCGTCGGCGGTGCGCTGGTGCTGGCCGGGGTGGCGCTGGTGCGGGTGGGGGAGCTGCGCGAGCCCAGCGCCGCACGGGCGGTGCTGGCCGAGCAGCCCGCGCCCACCGGCTGACCGGCGCCCTCAGTCGAGGACGGCGACGGCCTCGACCTCCACGAGGATCTCGGGCGTGAAGCCGGCGCTGATCGAGAGCAGCGAGGCCGGGGCCAGCGTGCTGGCGCCCAGCGCCGCCGAGGCGCGGGCGATGCCGTCGAGCACGGCGGGGTACATGTCCAGGCTCCAGTCGACGACGTGGACGGTCAGCTTCGCGACGTCCTCGAGGGTGGCGCCGACGCCGGCCAGGGCGGTGGCGACGTTGCGGAGGCACTGCTCGATCTGGGCCGCGAGGTCGCCCGCGCCGACGACGCTCCCGTCGGCGCCCCAGGCGACCTGGCCCGCGACGTACACCGTCCTCGAGCCGGTGGCGACGGCCACCTGCCGGTGCGTCTCCGCCGTCGGCACGCCGGGGGGGTCGATCAGGGTGATGGCCATGCTGAGCTCCTCGTCCGTGGTGGTCGTGGTCCTGCCCCGATAGCATAGCAACGCTATGTCGAGATGGCCACGACGGACTGCGGGGCCCGGCAGACTCGCGCCATGCCGTCCACCGCCCGCCCGGTCACCGTCGTCACCGGGGGTGGTCGCGGCATCGGGGCCGCGACCGCGCTGCACCTCGCCGGCCTCGGCCACGACCTCGTCGTCGGCTTCCTGGCGGACCGGCGCTCCGCCGAGCGGGTCGTCGCGGCCGCGGGCGAGGCCGGGGTGACGGCGGTGGCCGTCCCCGGGGACGTCGCGGACGAGGGCGACGTGGACCGGCTGTTCGACGCCGCGGCTCGCCTCGGCCCGGTGACGGGGCTGGTGAACAACGCGGGGGTGACCGCCCACCTCGGCGACCTGGCGGACACGCCGGTGGCCGTCGTGCGCCGGGTCGTGGAGGTGGACCTGATCGGGGCCCTGCTGTGCGCGCGGCGCGCGGCGCAGGAGATGTCGACGGCCAGGGGCGGGCGCGGTGGAGCGATCGTCAACGTGTCCTCCGCGGCCGCCACGCTCGGGTCGCCCCACGAGTACGTGCACTACGCCGCTGCGAAGGCCGGGGTCGAGGCGCTCACCGTCGGGCTGGCGAAGGAGCTCGCCGAGCAGGGCGTCCGGGTCAACGCCGTCGCGCCGGGGCTGGTGGCCACCGGGATCCACGCGGCGGCGGGCGACCCCCAGCGGCTCGAGCGCCTGCGCCCGCGGATCCCGATGGGCCGGCCCGGCGCCCCGGAGGAGGTCGCCCCGGCCATCGCCTGGCTGCTCGGGCCGGAGAGCGGCTACGTGACCGGCGCGAGCATCAGGGTCGCCGGCGGGCTGTGAGGCGCGCGGCCCGGGTGCCGGGGCTGCGGTGTCAGCCGTCCGCGGGGGTCGGGCCCACCTCGGTGACGACCTCGAACTCCAGCAGGCTCGCCCCCGTCGCGACGGGGCGCTGCCCGCCGCCGTGCGCCTGGCGCGCGCCGCCGTCCGACCACGCGGCGAACGCCGCCTCCGTCTCCCACCGGGTGTAGACGAAGTAGCGGCTCTCCCCGGCCACCGGGCGCAGCAGCTCGAAGCCGAGGAAGCCCGGCGTCCCCTCGACGGCGCCCATCCGGGCGGCGAAGCGGGCCTCCAGCTCCGGGCCCGCCCCGTCGGGCACCTCGATGGCGTTGATCTTGACCACGGTCACGCACCCAGCGTGCCGCAGCGCTCCCTCGCTAGCATCGCCAGCCGTGCCGCAGACCCCCGCCTCGCCCCCCTCCACCGTGCGCCTCGCCGTCATCGCCGGCGACGGCATCGGCCCCGAGGTGGTGGCCGAGGGCCTCAAGGTGCTCGAGGCCGCGCTCGCGCCGTCCGGCACCGCCCTGGAGACCACCGCCTACGACCTGGGTGCGGCGCGCTGGCACGCCACCGGCGAGACGCTGCCCGACAGCGTGCTGGAGGAGGTCCGCGGTCACGACGCGATCCTGCTCGGCGCCGTGGGCGACCCGACGGTGCCCAGCGGGGTCCTCGAGCGCGGCCTGCTGCTGCGGCTGCGCTTCGAGCTCGACCACTACGTGAACCTGAGACCCGGCCGGATCTACCCCGGTACGTCCTCGCCGCTGGCCGACCCGGGAGAGGTGGACTTCGTCGTGGTCCGCGAGGGCACCGAGGGCCCCTACACGGGCAACGGCGGGGCGCTGCGCGTCGGCACCCCGCAGGAGATCGCCACCGAGGTCAGCGTCAACACCGCCTTCGGCGTCGAGCGCGTCGTCCGCGACGCCTTCGTCCGCGCCGCCGCCCGCCCGCGGCGGACGCTGACCCTGGTGCACAAGCACAACGTCCTGACCCACGCCGGGCACCTGTGGCGGCGCACCGTGGACGCCGTCGGCGCCGACTTCCCCGACGTCAGCACCGACTACCTGCACGTGGACGCGGCCACGATCTTCATGGTCACCGACCCCAGCCGGTTCGACGTCGTCGTCACCGACAACCTCTTCGGCGACATCGTCACCGACCTGGCCGCGGCGGTCTGCGGCGGCATCGGGCTCGCGGCCTCGGGCAACATCAACCCCGACCGCACCGCACCGTCGATGTTCGAGCCCGTGCACGGCTCGGCGCCCGACATCGCCGGCCAGGGGGTCGCCGACCCGACGGCGACCGTGCTGTCGGTCTCGATGCTGCTCGCCCACCTCGGGCTGGCCGACGCGGCGGCCGCGGTGGAGGCGGCCGTGGCCGGCGACCTGGCCGAGCGCGGGCCCGCCCGGCGCCCCACCACCGAGGTCGGCGACGCCCTCGCCGCCCGTCTGCGGCCCTGATCGGGAGGGGGCGGATCGGCTACCGTTCGGCCATGACGGCCACGACCGAGCTGCTGGCCTTCGAGCAGCGACCCCACCCCGCCCCGCTCCCCGCCGAGCAGCGCGCGCAGGTGCTCGCCGCGCCGGGGTTCGGCCAGCACTTCACCGACCACATGGCGCGGGTCACGTGGACCGCCGACGCCGGCTGGCACGACGCCCGGCTCGAGCCGTACGGGCCGCTGCAGCTCGACCCCTCGGCGTCCGTCCTGCACTACGGGCAGGAGGTCTTCGAGGGCCTCAAGGCCTACCGGTGGGCCGACGGCTCGGTGTGGTCCTTCCGCCCCGAGGCCAACGCCGAGCGCTACGCCCGCTCCGCCGCCCGGGTCGCCCTGCCGCAGCTGCCGCCCGAGCTGTTCCTGGAGTCGCTGCGCGCGCTGGTCGCCGCGGACGCCGCGTGGGTGCCGGACGGCGGGGAGGACAGCCTGTACCTGCGCCCCTTCACCGTGGCCACCGAGGCCTTCCTCGGGGTCCGCGCGGCGCGCCGGGCCGAGCACCTGGTGATCGCCTGCCCGGTCGGGTCCTACTTCTCCGGCGGGGTGCGGCCGGTGTCGATCTGGCTGTGCCGCGACTACGTGCGGGCCGCGGCGGGCGGCACCGGGGCGGCCAAGACGGGCGGCAACTACGCCGCCGGGCTGCTCGCGCAGGCCGAGGCCGCCGAGCACGGGTGCGACCAGGTCGTCTTCCTCGACGCCGCGGAGCGGCGCTTCGTCGAGGAGCTCGGCGGCATGAACCTCTTCTTCGTCCACGCCGACGGCACCCTGGTCACGCCCTCGCTCTCCGGCACGATCCTCGAGGGCATCACCCGCGCCTCCGTGCTCGAGCTCGCCGGCGACCTCGGCCTGACGCCGGTGGAGCGGCCCGTCGACGTCGCCGAGTGGGTCGACGGGGTGCGCAGCGGGGCGATCACCGAGGTCTTCGCCTGCGGCACCGCGGCCGTCATCACCCCGGTCGGGGTGCTGGTCGACGGCGAGGAGCGCCACGAGACCCCCGGTGCTCCCGCGGGCTCCGACGCGGTGGCCCTGCGGATCCGCTCGGCCCTGCTCGACGTCCAGCACGGCCGGGTCGAGGACCGGCGCGGCTGGATGCGCAGGCTCGCCTGATGGCCGCCGCCGCGGCGCCGCCGAGCCCGCCCACCGCGCCCGTGGACGTCTACGACACCACTCTGCGCGACGGCGCGCAGCAGGAGGGCCTCTCCCTGTCGGTGGCCGACAAGCTGCACATCGCGGCGCTGCTGGCCGAGCTGGGCGTCGGCTACGTCGAGGGCGGCTGGCCCGGCGCGATCCCCAAGGACACGGAGTTCTTCGCCCGGGCGAGGGCACC
>CADCUY010000321.1 GCA_902806005.1 uncultured Quadrisphaera sp.
CCCCGCCGACGGCCCGGCGCGGCGCGAGCCCGCCGATCGTCCGGCGCTGCCCGGCCGCCGCGGCGCCGGCCGGCACGGCCTGCTCCTGCTCCTGCTCCGCCTCGGCCCGTCGCCGCTCGGCGGCGCCGTCGGTGAGGTCGATCTGCGCCATGCTCACGCTCCCTGCAACACATCGGGACGGGTCCGTCGCTGCCGGTCCCCACCCTGCTCCTCGCGGGCGCTGAGGTCGACCGCAGCGGCGCCGCGGTCGACCCCGGCGGCGCGCCCGTCGCCCGCGCCCGCGGACTCCTCCGCCTGCTCGGCGGCCCCGATCCGCTCGATGACCTCCGAGCCGAGGGCCTGGAAGTCCTCGGCGAGGCCGAGCACGCTGCGCGAGCGGGGGCCGTCGCCGGCGGGCGTGCCGCGCCGGATCTGCCACCACGCCGGGGCGGCCATCACGGCCTCCTCCAGCTCGTGCACCAGCAGGCCCCGGTCGCGGGCCTCCTGCGCGGCGGCCTCCACGTGGCGGATCGTCGTGCGCAGCACGGGCGCGTCGTCGCCGAGGTCCTCGGCCACCGCGGCCCGGGCGCTCTCGATGACGCGGTGGGCGCCCCGGTTGACGCCGAAGAGCAGCACCCCGAGCAGGTCGAGGTCGGGGTTGAGGTCGAGCACGGTGTCGAGCCGGCGGGCGACGTCGCGCAGCCCCTTGCGCGAGGACGCGTCGGTCTTCACCGGGATCAGCGCCCAGCGAGCGGCGGCGAGCGCGGCCTGCTGCAGGGGCTCCTGGCCGGGCGGGCAGTCGAGCAGCACCACGTCGTAGTCGGGCGCGGTCTCGCCGAGAAGCCCGATCAGCGAGCGCTTGGCCGCCTGCGGGTCGGCCTGGGCGGCCAGCACCAGGTGCGCGGCGGCGGGGTCGAGCTCCGGACCGCCGGTGACGACGTCCAGGCCCGGGCGCACGTCGGGCACCGGGCTCAGGGGTGCGCCGGTGGTCATCGAGAGCGCCAGGGCGCGGCCCCCGTCGTCGACCTCGGTGCCCGAGTAGCCCAGCTCCTCGCCGAGGTTCCCCTGGGGGTCGAGGTCGACCAGGAGCACCCGGTAGCCGCTGGCTGCCAGGAGGCCGCCGAGGTTGGCGGCGACGGTCGTCTTGCCGACACCACCCTTGACGTTGATGACCGCGATGACCCGCGACAAGCCCGCTCGATCCACGATGCTCCACTCGCTGCACGCCCCGTGCGGGCGAATCTGCCGGCGGTCCGACGGCGTTCGGCCCGACAGCCCTGGCTCGCCGACGACGGCACCGGCGACGTCCTCGACCCTACGGGCAGCAGGGGTCCCCCGGGGGTGTGATCTGTGAGTTCGGCAGTCGTGTCGCGCCCGTCTCGGGGTGCGCGCGGAGGCGATGGGTGCTGCGATCCCGCGCCATCGCGCCGATGAGCGCGACCGGGCCCCTGTGGTCGACTGGGGCCCGTGCCCCTCTCAGACGCCGACCGCGGTCGGCGTGTCGTGGTGCGGCACCGGCTGCCCGACGGGCGCGCGACCGACGTGCTGGGCGAGCTCGAGGAGCTCGGCGGCGCCCGGCTGGCGGTGCGGCGCGCGGACGGCGAGCGGGTGGAGGTGGCGCTGGCCGACGTCGTCGCCGCCCGGCCGGT
>CADCUY010000322.1 GCA_902806005.1 uncultured Quadrisphaera sp.
GTCGGCCCGCGCGCGGGTGGGTGGTGGCGATGGCCGTCGCCGACGCGGTGAACGGCACCACCACCGCGGTCGCCGGGGTGCGCGGGGCGGTGCCGGCGCGCCGGGCCGCGACGCTGGCCGCGTTCGACCTGGCCGGGACCGCCACGGAGGTGCTGCTGGCGCGGCGCCTCAGCCGAAGGTGAGGATCGTGCGCAGCGCGCGGTCGGCCGGCAGCTCGATCACCGGCTGGCTGGCGGGCTCCGCCCACCCGGTCGCGCCGCACCCGCACCCGCAGGGGGCGTCGGGGTCGCGCCACATGGGCGCGCCCCTGCGCCGCAGCTCCGTCATCACCTCGATGCAGGCCTGGCCGGCGCGCGCGTGCAGCACGGGCGCTGTCGACTCCATGCGATCGCGCGCGGCCCGTCGCAGTCGGGCGCGCAGCACGTCGTCGGGGAGGGTGGCGAGGGGAGGGACCACGGTCTCACCTGCTGTCCTGCGGGGGTCGAGGAGCAGCTGGTGCTCCCTGTGCGCCACAGAGTGACATGCGCCCCCGCCCCGGGGAAGCACCATCGGGCACTCCGTCAGTCCCGGGTTCACAGGGGCGGGCCGCCGACCGCCGGGCCGCGCGGCGCCATCGCCGAGACCAGCTCGTAGGCGACGTGAGCAGCGGCGATGCCGGTGATCTCGGCGTGGTCGTAGGCCGGGGCGACCTCGACCACGTCGGCGCCGACCACCCGCAGGGCCGACGTCGAGCGCAGCACCGCCAGCAGCTCCCGGCTGGTCAGCCCCCCGGCCTCGGGGGTGCCCGTGCCGGGGGCGTGCGCCGGGTCGAGGACGTCGATGTCGACCGAGACGTACACCGGCCGGTCGCCGACCCGCTGCGCCACCCGCTCGGCGACGGCCCGCCAGCCCAGGTCGCCGACCTCCGGCGCCGTGACCACCTGGAACCCGAGGACCTGGTCCTCGTAGAGGTCGCGGTCGGAGTACAGCGGGCCCCGGATGCCCACGTGCGCGCAGGCGGAGGTGTCGAGCAGGCCCTCCTCGCTGGCCCGGCGGAACGGGGTGCCGTGGGTGTAGGGCTCGCCGAAGTAGGTGTCCCAGGTGTCGAGGTGGGCGTCGAAGTGCACGACCGCCACGGGCCCGTGCCGCTCGGCGGCCACCCGCAGCAGGGGCAGGGCGATCGTGTGGTCGCCGCCGATGACGACCAGCCGCCCGCCCCCGCTGGTGAGGTCGGCCGCACCGGCCTGCACCTCGCGCACGGCGCCCGCGACGTCGAAGGGGTTGACCGCCAGGTCGCCCGCGTCGACGACCTGCTGGCTGGCGAACGGCATCACGCCCTGCGCGGGGTTGTAGGGGCGCAGCAGGCGCGAGGACTGGCGCACGTGCGCGGGCCCGAAGCGGGCGCCGGGCCGGTAGGAGACCCCGGAGTCGAAGGGCACCCCGAGGACCCCGACGTCGAAGGAGGGCACCTCGTCCAGGCGCGGCAGCCGGGCGAAGGTCGCCGGGCCGGCGAACCGCGGCACGCGCGTGGCGTCGACCGGGCCGCGCGGGGCCGCGGCGGGGCCGCGGGCGTCGGTCGTGTCGTCAGGGGTGCCGGCCATGCCCGCACCCTGGCACGGGGCACGGACGCCCGCGGCCGCACCCGGTGG
>CADCUY010000323.1 GCA_902806005.1 uncultured Quadrisphaera sp.
CGCGCCCGGCCCGCCTCGGCCGCCTCCAGGTCGGCGGCGAGGGTGGCCTCGAGCTGGACGAGGTCGTCGGCGAGCAGCCGCCCGCGGGCGTCGCGGACGTCGGCCTGGACGCCCAGGGCCCGCCGGGCGACCTCGGCCTGGCGGCCCAGCGGGCCGAGCTGGCGGCGCAGCTCGGCGGAGAGGTCGGCCAGCCGCGCGAGGTCGGCGCTCATCGCGTCGAGCTTGCGCAGGGTGCGCTCCTTGCGGCGCCGGTGCTTGAGGATGCCCGCGGCCTCCTCGACCAGCGCCCGGCGGTCCTCCGGGGTGGCGTGGAGCACCGCGTCGAGGCGGCCCTGCCCGACGATGACGTGCATCTCGCGGCCGATCCCGGCGTCGGAGAGCAGCTCCTGCACGTCGAGCAGCCGCGCCGGGGCGCCGTTGATGGCGTACTCCGAGCCGCCCGAGCGGAACATCGTGCGGCTGATCGTCACCTCCGCCCAGGGCACCGGCAGCGCGCCGTCGGCGTTGTCGATCGTCAGGGCGACCTCCGCGCGGCCCAGCGGCGGCCGGCCGGGCCGCCCGTCCCGGCCGACCGAGCCGGCGAAGACGACGTCCTGCATGGAGCCGCCGCGCAGGGTCTTGGCGCCCTGCTCGCCCATGACCCAGGCCAGGGCGTCGACGACGTTGGACTTGCCCGAGCCGTTGGGCCCCACGACGCAGGTGATGCCCGGCTCCAGGCGCAGCGTGGTGGCCGACGCGAAGGACTTGAACCCGCGCAGCACCAGGGAGGAGAGGTGCACCGGCGCAGGCTAGCTGCGGGGTCGGACGCCGGAGGGGACTTCGGGCAGGGCCCTCCCGGCGCCCTGCTCAGCGCGGGCGGGGCGCGCGGCCGGTGACCCCGAGCAGGCGGTCGAGCAGCGGCGCGTCGTCGGGCACCGGGACGGCGGGGCCGAAGACGCCCATCGCCCGCCAGGCCTCCGCCTGGGGGGAGACCATCGCCCACATGCCCTCGACCAGGCGGTCGGGCAGCGCGGGCTCGACGCCCAGCACCACCGGGAGGTCGTGGGCGCGCAGGGCCCGGAACGTGGTCACGTGCTGGAGGTACTCGCGGGCGGGGAACGTGCCGTAGCTGAGGTGCACCGGGCGCTCGAGGTCGTCGGCGCCGAGCACCGCGGCGCAGGCCCGCTCCACCAGGGCCCCGAAGGCCCCTCGGGGGTCGTCGCCGAGCAGGTCGTCCTCGAGGGAGGGCCCGTCGGCCGCGTCCAGGGGGAGCCCGGAGAGGGTGAGGGGCACCCACGCCTCGTCGTAGGCGTGGTAGCCGACCACCTGGCGCAGGGTCGGCGGCTCCCCCGCGACGGTCGTCTGGAAGTCGGGTGGCATCCGCAGCGCCCACTGGTCGTCGCGCACGTCCTGCACGACGGCGTCCAGGGCCCGGTCGGCCAGCACGAACAGCTCGCGATCGTCCACGGTGCACTCCCCTCGTCGCTCGCGGACCGCCGGCCGGTCCGCGTCGGTTCGAACATACCGACGAACGACGACGCGGGGAAGCGTCGACCGGACGCCGTCCCGGGATGCGGCGCACACGCCCGTGGACCCCGTTCCACGGAGAGAGCGCGCGTCCCGGGCCCCACACAGCGCACTTGCTGGGGGAAGTGCGCCTCTGGAGACCGCGGGAGCGCACTCGGTGGGGGAAGTGCGGTCCAGGACGGCGCAGGGCAGCACCCTCCCGGGAGGATGCCGGCCCAGGCGCCGCTAGGCAGCACCCTCTCGGGAGGATGCCGGCGGGCGGCTCAGACGGGCCGGCGCAGCAGCGGGGCGACGACGGCCCGCCGGGGTCGCGGGCGCGGCTGGCACCGCGGGCACCGGTGCGAGGACCGGTTGGTGAACGCCTCGCGCACCACCGCGGTGCCGCACCGCGGGCACGGCCGCCCCTCGCGCCCGTAGACCGCCAGCCCCCGCTCGAAGTACCCGCTGGCGCCGTTGACGTCGACGTACAGGCTGTCGAAGCTCGTCCCGCCCGCGGCCAGCGCCTCGGTCATCACCGCGCGCACGTCGTCCAGCAGCCGGCGCACCGCGGGCCGGGTCAGCGCCGCGGTCGGCCGCTCGCCGTGCAGCCGCGAGCGCCACAGCGCCTCGTCGGCGTAGATGTTGCCCACCCCGGAGACCAGCGTCTGGTCCAGCAGCGCCCGCTTGACCCCCGTGCGCCGGGTGCGGAACCGCTCGACCAGCCGCCCGACGTCCAGGTGCGGGTCGAGCGGGTCGCGGGCGATGTGCTCGACCCCCGCGGGCAGCCGCGGCGAGGACGGCACCCCGCCGGGCGCCCCGTCGGCGCGGACGCCGCCCGTGCCGCCGGGCAGGCCGTCGGGCGCGGGCACGAGGTCGACCACCGCGAGGCCCCCGAACATGCGCTGGTCGACGAAGCGCAGCTCCCGCCCGCCCAGCTCCCCCGCGGCCGCGTCGGCGAAGCGCAGGCGGGCCCGCAGGTGCGCCTCGTCCGGGGCGCCCTCGGGCACGAGCACCAGCTGCCCGCTCATGCCCAGGTGGGCGAGCAGGGCCTCGTCGCCGTCGAGCTCGGCCCACAGGTACTTCCCGCGCCGCACCACGTCGGTGACCGTGGCGCCGCGCAGGCGCGCCACCAGGTCGTCGGGCCCGGCGAGGTGGCGGCGCACGGGCCGCGGGTGCAGCACCTGCACCTCGGCGACGCGCCGGCCGAGCACCCACCGGGCCAGGCCGCGGCGGACCACCTCCACCTCGGGCAGCTCAGGCAGGGCCGCTCCCCGCGCCGTCGCGCGCCGCGGCCACCACCGGTGAGGGCCCGGCCGAGGGTCCCGCCGCGCCCGAGAGGTTGCGGTACGCGTCGGCGGCCGCAGCCTGTTCGGCCTCCTTCTTGCTGCCCCCCGTGCCCGTGCCCGCGGACGCGCCCGCGACGACGGCGTCGGCGGTGAACACCCGGGCGTGGTCGGGGCCGGTGGCGGTCACCCGGTACTCCAGCGGGCCGAGCGACCCCGCGGCCGTGAGCTCCTGCAGGCTCGTCTTCCAGTCCAGCCCGGCCCCGAGGTTCGCCGACGACTCCATCAGCGGCTCGACCAGGCGCAGCACCAGTGCGCGGGTCGCGTCCATGCCCGCGGACAGGTAGGCGGCGCCGATCACCGCCTCGGTGGTGTCGGCGAGGATCGAGACCTTCTCGCGACCACCGGTGCTCTCCTCGCCGCGGCCCAGGCGCACGCACTCGCCCAGGCGCAGGCTGCGCGCGACCGAGGCCAGGGCGCGCATGTTGACCACCGCGGAGCGCAGCTTCGCCAGCTGCCCCTCGGGCAGGTCGGGGTGGCGGCGGAACAGGGCGTCGGTGACGACGACCCCGAGCACCGCGTCGCCGAGGAACTCCAGGCGCTCGTTGGTGGGCACCGCGCCGTGCTCGTAGGACCAGGAGCGGTGCACCAGGGCGAGCTCGAGCAGGTCGGGCCGGACCTCGACCGCGAGGGCGCCGCGCAGCGCCTCCACCGCCGCGACCCTCCCCGGGTCGTCGGCGGGGGGCGGCGGCGGGGGCGCTGCGGCGGCGGGCCGCCCCGGGCGACCCCGGGGACGGCGCGGCCCGGCGCTCAGAGGTCCTTGACCTTGCGGCCCTTGTACTCCAGGTACAGCGGCGTGCCGGCCGCGTCGGTGACCACGGCGGCGTGGTGCGGCCGCGAGTGCGTCGTGCGCCCGTCCGCCACGGTCGCCGTCAGCGTCGTCGCGGTGGTCTTCCACTGCGAGCGCCGGTGGCGCGTGTTGGAGCGGGACATCTTCCTCTTGGGGACCGCCACGGTCAGCCCTTCCTGTTGTTCTGCTGCTCGATCTGGGGGGTGGTCTGGGGGGCCTCGTCCTCGTCGCGGGCGGGGCCGCTGGTCGCGGCCAGCCGCGCGAGGGCGGCCCAGCGCGGGTCGACGTCGGCCGGGAGCTCGGGAGCCCCCTCCTCGAACGCCTCGTCGCTGAGCCCGTACTGGGTGGGCAGGCCCGGGCAGTCCTCGCGGCACACGGGCTGGAACGGCAGGGTCGGCACCACGGCGTCGCGCAGGGCGGGCTCGAGGTCGATGAGGTCGCCCTCCATCTCCAGCACGTCCTCGTCGTCGGCGGTGGAGGCCGAGGGGTAGGCGTACAGCTCCTGCAGCCGCACCTCGAAGGACCGCTCGATGTCGTCGAGGCAGCGCACGCACTGCCCCGTCGTGGTGCCGGTGACGGTGCCGGTGACGAGCACCCCCTCCATCACCGACTCCAGCAGCAGCTCCAGGTGCAGGTCGGAGCCCTGGGGGACGCCGACGACCTCGCTGCCGAGGTCGGCCGGCGCGGGGGCGGTGCGGGCGGTGCGCTGCGAGGCGCCGGGTCGACGTCCCAGCTCTCGGGTGTCGACGACCAGCGGCGCGCGCGGGTCGAGGTGCTTCATGGTTCCTCACGTCGTGGTGCCGGGGGCGGCCTCTGGCGAGGCGGCGCGCGTGCGGGCGCGCCTCGAGCGGGCGCGGCCGACCACCAAGGCTACCCGCTCGCGCCCGGGGAGCCTCCCAGCCGCTCGCGCAGGGCCCGCAGGACGACGTCCGGCACCAGGCCGGCGACGTCGCCGCCGAGCCGGGCGACCTCCTTGACCAGCGAGCTGGAGACGTGGGCCCAGCGCGGGTCGGCGGGCAGCAGCACCGTGTCGACGCCGCCCAGGCGGCGGTTGACCAGCGCCATCGGGGTCTCGTGCTCGACGTCCGCGGCGGTGCGCACCCCCTTGACCACGGCCACCGCGCCCAGCCCCGCCGCGTGCTCGGCGAGCAGGCCGTGGGGCAGGGCCTCCACGCGCACCCGGGCGCACCCCGGGCGCTGCGCCAGGGCGGCCCGCAGCAGGGCGACCCGCTCGTCGTGGCTGAACAGGGGGGCCTTCGCCGCGTTGGAGGCCACGGCGACGACCACCTCGTCGAACAGCGCCGCGGCGCGCTCGACCAGGTCGAGGTGCCCCTCGGTGGCCGGGTCGAACGATCCGGGGCAGACGGCGAGGGTCACGGCGACGACCCTAGGGCTGCTCCAGCGGCGCCAGGGGCGTGGTGCGGGCGAACCACAGGGCGGTCTCGCCGTAGCGCCGCTCCTCCTCGGCCTCCAGCCCGGGCGGCCACCCAGGGCTCGGCGAGCGCGCGCTCCGCTCGAGCACCACCAGGGCGTCGTCGGCCAGCCACCCGTCGACCAGGGCGGCCAGCACCCCGGCCAGCGCCTGCTCCCCCGCGTCGTAGGGCGGGTCGAGCAGCACCAGGTCGTAGCGGACGTCGGTGCCCGCCGCGAGCGCCGAGCTGACCGACGCCGCGCGCACGGCCACGCCGTCGACGCCCGTGGAGGCCAGGGCCGCGGCGTTGCGCCGGCACGCGTCGACCGCGGCGGGGGCCCGCTCGACCAGCAGCACCTCCGCCGCCCCGCGGCTGGCCGCCTCCAGGCCGAGGGCGCCGCTGCCGGCGTAGAGGTCGAGCACCCGGGTGCCCTCGAGCCACCCGCCGTGCTCGAGGCGGGAGAACAGCGCCTCGCGCACCTTGTCGGCGGTGGGCCGGGTGGCCCCGCCGCGGGGGACGAGGAGGGTGCGCCCCTTGCCCGCGCCGGCGATGATGCGCGTCACCGCGCCAGGATGCCTCAGCGCGCCAGGATCGCGGACGCCAGGCGCAGGGTCGCCTCCGCCGGCGCGTGGTGGAGGAACAGCGAGGGCTCGGCGAGCTCCACCTCCAGCACCAGCGGCGCGCCGTCGGGCCCGGTGACGACGTCGACCCGGGCGTACAGCAGCTCCTCGCGGGCGAACGGCACGGCGTCCAGCGCCGCCTCGGCGAGGGCCAGCTCGTCGGCGGCGGCGTCGACCGCCTCGATCGTCTCGGCGGCGAACAGCCCCTGCTCGACCTCGCCCCCCGGCGTGAGCAGCGGGCCCTTGCGGGCGGTGTGGCTGTGCGCGCCGTCGACGAAGACCAGCGCCCGCTCGCCCGCGGCGTCGACGCTGTCGACGTAGGGCTGCACCATCACCGCCCGCCCGGCGGCCAGCAGCCGGCCCGCCAGCGCGGCCGCCGCGGCGCGCCCCGCGGGGTCGGGGCCGAACCGCCCGGTGTCGCGGGCCCCGGCCGAGACCGACGGCTTGACCACCAGCTCGCCGTCGTGGGCGGGCAGCGCGGCGTCGTCGCCCGGCAGCAGCCACGTGGTCGGGACGACGGGCACGCCGGCGCGGGCGAGGGTGCGCAGGTAGG
>CADCUY010000324.1 GCA_902806005.1 uncultured Quadrisphaera sp.
GAGCCCGGCCAGTTCCGCGCGCCACAGCGCGAGGGCGTCGGGGAGCCCGCGCGGGGCCGGCGGCACGGGCGGCGCGGAGCTCACCGTCAGCCCGTCCCCCCCACCCGCCTGCGGGTGCTGAGCGCCGTCACCCGGCGCCTCCTGGTCGTCCTGCGGCCCGCGCCGCTCACCGTCGGTGACGACGGAGAGGTCACCCTCAGCCGTCTCCTGCACCGACCCGTCCATCACCGGGCCACGCTAACGGGCCCACCAGGGCCCTGCCCACCACCGCGCCCGCGACGGGCCCGGGACGGTCGGGCAGGGTGGGCCCGTGGACGAGGCGCCGTACCGGCTCATGGTGGTCTGCACGGGCAACATCTGCCGCTCCCCGATGGCCGAGGCCGTGCTGCGGGAGCGCCTGGACGCCGCGGGGCTGGGCGCGGCGGTGGTCGTGGACTCCGGTGGCACCTCCCCCGAGGAGGAGGGCAACCCGATCGACGCGCGGGCGCGGGCGGTGCTGGTCGAGCACGGCTACGCCCCGCCGGAGCACGTGGCGAGGGGCATCGACCCCGCGTGGCTGGCGCAGCGCGACCTGCTGCTGGCGATGACGGCGCAGCACGCGCGGTGGCTGCGCCGGCACGCCCCGGACGGCGCGGGCGGCCGGGTGCGGATGTGGCGCTCGTTCGACCCTGCCGCCCCGGCCGGCGCCGCGGACGGCGAGCTCGACGTCGCGGACCCGTGGTACGGCGGCCCGGAGGACTTCGAGGCGACCCTGGCGCAGGTGGAGGCGGCGGCCGACGCGGTGGTCGAGCACGTGCGCGGCGAGCTCACCGCGCGGCGCACCGCGCGGTGAGGGCGTCGAGGGCGACCCGCCGCTGCTCCAGCGGCACCCACGCCCGCGCGCTGAGCGCCTCGTCGCCGACCCGCAGGTCGACCGGCGGGGCGAAGCCCTGCTTGTCCTCGGCCACCGCGTGCGGGTCGCACCGCGCCGGCACCAGCCGCACCTCGAGGGTGGCGCGCTCCCCCGGCGCCACGGTCACCGGCAGCGCCGCCTCGTAGCCGAACAGGGTCGTGGTGCCCAGGGCCTCGACGGTGACCGGAGCGTCGCCGGTGACCGGGCCGACGTCCAGGCGCCCGACGGAGACCAGGTCGGGCCCGGCGCCGGCGGTGGCCCACCCCTCCTGCCAGGCCAGCGGGGCGAGCTCGGCCACCCGCGCCGCGGCGCACTCGCGCTCGTGCAGGCCGCCCGCCCGGTCGGAGGGGTCGTCGAGGGCCAGGCGCACCGGCTCGGGGGCGCCGCGCACGGTGAGCACGGCCTCCACCGGGGCGCCGGCGGGGTCGGCCGCGCAGTCGGGCTCGCCGTACGGGGCGGGCAGCGCGATGGTGCGGCCCGGGGTGAAGCGGCTGTCCTTCGCGGTCGGGGCGGCGGGGGTGAAGCCGGGGACGAGCAGCTGCAGCGCGGTGACCTCCACCGGGGCGGCGCCCTCGGCGAGGGTGAGGGTGGCCTTCGCGAGCCGCGGCTCCAGCTGGGAGCGGCTCTGGCCGAAGGCGCCGCTCAGCGCGGGAGGCTCGGCGGCGGGCGCGGGCGCGGGCGGCGCGGCGCAGCCGGCGAGGGCGGCCAGGGCCAGGGCCGCCGTCCACCGCCGT
>CADCUY010000325.1 GCA_902806005.1 uncultured Quadrisphaera sp.
GGCCGTGCGCTCCCTCGGCGGGACGGCATCCGTGGCCCTGGCCCTGCCCGCCGCGGACGTCGAGCAGGCCGCGGCGGTCGCCGAGGGCGCTCTGCTCGGGGCCTACGCGTACACCGCGTACCGCGTGCGCAGCCTCACCCCGGCCTCGGCGCCGGTCGAGCAGCTGATGCTGCTGACCCCGCTGCACGGCGACGCCGCGCTGGCCGCCCGCACGGCCCGCGCCGCCGTGCTGGCCGAGGCGGTGTCGGCAACCCGCGACCTGGTGAACACCCCGCCGGCCGACCTGTACCCCGCCTCCTTCGCCGAGGCCGCCCAGGCGCAGGCCAAGGGGCTGCCGATCACCGTGACCGTCCTCGACGAGGCGGCGCTGGCCAAGGGCGGCTACGGGGGCATCCTCGGCGTCGGGCAGGGCTCGTCACGGCCGCCGCGCCTGGTCAAGGTGGCCTACGCCCCCAAGGGGGCGACGACGCACCTGGCGCTGGTCGGCAAGGGCATCACCTTCGACTCCGGCGGCCTGTCGATCAAGCCCGCCGCGTCGATGGTGACCATGAAGTGCGACATGGCCGGTGCGGCCGCGGTGCTGCAGGCCGTGCGCGCCGTCGCCCGCCTCGGGCTGCCGGTGCGCGTGACGGGCTGGCTCGCCCTCGCCGAGAACATGCCGTCGGGCACCGCCATCCGGCCCTCGGACGTGCTGACCATCCACGGGGGCCGCACCGTCGAGGTGCTCAACACCGACGCCGAGGGCCGGCTGGTGCTCGCCGACGCCCTGGTCGCGGCCGGCGCCGACCAGCCCGACGCCGTCGTCGACGTCGCCACCCTGACCGGGGCGCAGGTGGTGGCCCTCGGCACGCGGGTCAGCGCCGTGATGGCCGAGGACCGGGCGTTCGGCGACCGGGTGCTGGCGGCGGCGGAGCGGACCGGCGAGCAGTTCTGGCCGATGCCCCTGCCCGAGGAGCTGCGCGCCTCGATGGACTCGGCGGTGGCCGACATCGCCAACATCGGCGACCGCAACGGCGGCATGCTCGTCGCGGGCCTGTTCCTGCGCGAGTTCGTGCCCCGCCGGGGCGCGACGCCGCCCGCCTCGGGCCGGCGCGGCGCCAAGGAGGCGGCCACCGAGGGACCCCGGGTGCCCTGGGCGCACCTGGACATCGCCGGCCCCGCGTTCAACGAGGGCGCGCCGCACGGGCACACGGGCAAGGGCGGCACCGGGGTCGCGGTGCGCACCCTCGTCGCCCTCGCCGAGGACCTCGCCGCCGCACCGGTGGGCTAGGGCCGGCCGCCCCGCCGCTGGCGGGCGGTCCAGTCGCGCATGCGCTGCGGGTACCCGGTCTGGTTCACGTCGTAGACGGGGATCCCGATGCCGCGGGCGAAGTCCCAGGCCACCCCCGGATCGGGCACGCGGCGGCGGGTCCACTCCCCGTCGGTGGCGATGAGCAGCACCGTCGTCGGGGTCATGTTGGTCGCCGGCTCGACGTACGCCTCCACGCCCACGCGGGTGCGCGCGAAGTCGGCCAGGTGCGCGGAGTCCTGGCCGCGGGCGTCGTCGGCCTCGCGGCGCGCCGAGCGGGTGCCCGGCGCCGCGGAGCCGCGCCGGCCCCCGCCGCCGAGGCCGCGCAGCCGGCC
>CADCUY010000326.1 GCA_902806005.1 uncultured Quadrisphaera sp.
CACGGGCACCCCCCGGGCCGCCCCGCCGTCGGCGCCGCCCGCGGCCGGGCGGCGCCCGCCGCCGCGGCCGCCGGGCTCGCGGCCGGCGTCCGGCTGCTCGTCCCCGGGCTGGTCCGGGGCGTCGCGGACGTCGATGACGGCGCCCGCGGCGTCGTCCGCCGCCCCCTCGCCCGAACGGTCGGCGAAGAAGACGTCGACCGGGCGGGGGGCGCCCGGCTCCACCGGCGGGATCAGCGCCCCGAGCCCCCGACCCAGCCCTCGGCGCCGCTCAGCCACGCTGCCCGCCCTCCCTCGTCCGGTCCACGCCGGCGCTCACCGGGCACGCGCCGCGGGGCGCTCGGCGATCTCGCGCGCTGAGGCCAGGTAGGCCAGCGCGCCCGAGGAGCCGGCGTCGTAGGTCATCACGGTCTGCCCGTGGCTGGGCGCCTCGGAGACGCGCACCGAGCGCGGGATGGTCTGCTCCAGCACCTGCTGCGGGAAGTGGCGGCGCACCTCGTCGGCCACCTGCGCCGCGAGCCGGGTGCGGCCGTCGTACATGGTGAGCACCATCGTCGAGACGTGCAGGGCGGGGTTGAACCGCTCGCGGACCAGCTCGATGCTGCGCAGCAGCTGGCTGACGCCCTCGAGGGCGTAGTACTCGCACTGGATGGGGATCAGCACCTCGCGGGCGGCCATCATCGCGTTGATGGTGATCAGGCCCAGGCTCGGCGGGCAGTCGATGAGCACGTAGTCGAAGCGCGGCAGGCCCTGCTGCTCGCGGTCGCGCTGCAGCTCGAGCACCGCCTGCTGCAGCTGCGACTCGCGGTGCTCCATGCCCACCAGCTCGATCTCGGCGCCGGCGAGGTCGATGGTGGCCGGGCAGCACCACAGGCCCGGGACGTCGGGGCACTCCTGCAGCGTCTCGCCGATCGGGCAGGCGTCGGTGAGCACGTCGTAGGTGCCGAGCACGTCGCTGTGGTGGTCGATCCCGAGCGCGGTGGAGGCGTTGCCCTGGGGGTCGACGTCGATCAGCAGCACCGTGAGGCCGCTCTGAGCCAGCGCCGCGGCGAGGTTCACGGCCGTCGTGGTCTTGCCGACGCCGCCCTTCTGGTTGGCCACGCACATCACCCGCGGGCTCTGCGGGCGGGGCAGGCGCCGGCCGCGCAGGGTGATCCGCAGGCGCGCGTCGGCGGCGAGCTCGCGCGCCAGGGGGGTGTCGTCGTCGGGCTCGGGGATCGCCGAGGCCAGGTCGCGCCGCACCTCCAGGTCGGCGGCGTCAGCCCGCACCGCGGTGTCGTCGCCGACGGCCAGCACGCCGGGCCGCTCGGGCTCCAGCTGCTCCGGCGGCGCGGCGGTGGCGGCCCGTCGGGCCTGCGGTTGACGGGGCACCTGGTCCTTCCAGAGGTCTCGGGCGGCGGTGGTCCCCGCGCCGTCGGGCCGGCCAGCACGGCGCTGGTCGAGGCTCTCGGGCGGCGGTGCCGGCTCAGCGCCTCACAGTAACGCGCACCACCGTGCTGCCGGGGGACCTCGGGCCGCCGCCCTCGCCGGCGGGCAGGGCCAGCACCTCCCACCGGTCGGCCCCGGCGCGGCGCAGCGCCGGCAGGGCGGCGGCCAGCTCCTCGTGCACCGAGGCGCCCTTG
>CADCUY010000327.1 GCA_902806005.1 uncultured Quadrisphaera sp.
CGCTCACGCCGCTGGTCAACGAGGGCCTCAAGGCCCTCGCCGGGCGGGCGCGCCCGCCGGTTGCCTCCGCGATCGACGTCGCGACCGGGGCCGCGTTCCCCAGCGGGCACGCGATGGGCTCGGCCGCGCTCGCCGTGGCGCTGGCCCGCCTCGTCGCCGTCGCCGCGCAGCGCCGGGCCGTCACCGTCACCGCGCTCGTGGCGGCGGTCGCCTACGCGGCGGCGGTGGGGCTGAGCCGGTCGTACCTGGGGGTGCACTGGCCCAGCGACGTCCTCGCCGGGTGGGCCGCCGGCACGGCCGTGGGCGGCGCGGTGCTGCTGCTGACCGCCCGGCTCACCGCAGCCCCAGCGCCGCCCCGAGGTACTGGTAGCCGATGAACGCGACGACGTCGAGCAGCGCGTGCGCCACCACCAGGGGCATCAGCCGGCGGGTGCGCCGGTAGACCAGCGCGAAGACCACGCCCATCACGGCGTTGCCCACGAACGGGCCGTAGCCCTGGTACAGGTGGTAGCTGCCGCGCAGCAGCGCCGTCGCGACGATGACGACGGGCACCGACCAGCCCAGCCGCGGCAGCCGGTCGAGCAGGTAGCCGACGACGAGCACCTCCTCGAGCAGGGAGTTCTGCAGCGCCGAGAGCAGCAGCACGGGCACGGTCCACCACCGCGCGTCCAGGCCGGAGGCGACGACGTCGGCGGTGAGGCCCAGGCTCCGGCCGGCCAGGTACAGCCCCAGGCCGGGGACGCCGATCAGCGCCGCGAGCCCGACGCCGGCGAGCAGGTCGCGGCCCGGCCGGGAGCGGTCCAGGCCGAGGCGTCGCAGCGCGCGCCGCAGCGCCGCGCGCAGGGTCCCGGTGGTGCCGGAGTCCGTGCTCAGCAGGTACAGCGCCAGGGCCACGGGCACCAGCGCGAAGCCGATGCCCAGCAGCTGGTAGGTCAGGTCGAACCACGGCCGGTCGCTGCGCGAGGCGTTCAGGGTGGCGGTGGCCGCCCCGACCGGGCCCCGGGTGACGATCGCGAGCAGGCTGACCGCGGCGTAGACGCCGGACTGGCCGAGCGAGAGCCCGATGACGACGAGCACCTCCGCGCCCACCCAGCCGCGGCCCCGCGGGGCCGGCCCCGGCGGGCCCACCAGTTCGGGGCGCGCGGGCTCCGGGCTCACCGCGCGGGGCCCGCGGTGCGCGCCAGCTCCCCGGCGAGCCCGGTGTAGGTCGCGGGGGTCAGGGCGAGCAGGCGCTCGCGGGCGTCGTCCGGCAGCCCGAGCCCGGCGACGAAGGCGCGCAGGGCGGCGGCGTCGACCCGGCGGCCGCGGGTGAGCTCCTTGAGCCGGTCGTACGGGTCGTCCATGCCCGGCACCCCCGCCACGGCCGCGGCGCGCATCACCGACTGCACCGCCTCGCCGAGCACCTCCCAGCTGCTCTCGAGGTCGGCCGCCAGCGCCGCGGGGGCGACGTCGAGCCCGGCCAGCCCGCGGCGGGCGTTCTCCAGCGCCACCAGCGAGTGCCCGAAGGCGGTGCCGATGGTCCGCTGCATCGAGGAGTCGGAGAGGTCCCGCTGCAGCCGGGAGGTCACCAGCGTCGAGGCCAGCACGTCGAGCAGCGCGCTGGAGACCTCGAGGTTGGCCTCGGCGTTCTCGAACCGGATCGGGTTCACCTTGTGCGGCATCGTCGAGGAGCCCACGGTGCCCTGGCCGCGCACCTGCGCGAAGTACCCGAGCGAGACGTAGCTCCACACGTCGGTGCACAGGTCGTGCAGCACGCGGTTGGCGCGGGCGACGTCGGCGTAGAGCTCGGCCTGCCAGTCGTGGCTCTCGATCTGCGTGGTCAGCGGGTTGAACACGAGGCCCAGGTCCTCGACGAAGGCGCGGGCGACGGCGGGCCAGTCGGTGCCCGGCACGGCGACGACGAGCGCGCCGTAGGTGCCGGTGGCCCCGTTGAGCTTGCCGAGGGGCTCCACGGCCCCCACCCGGCGCAGCTGGCGGTCGAACCGCGCGGCGGCGACGGCGAGCTCCTTGCCCAGCGTGGTCGGGGTCGCGGGCTGGCCGTGGGTGCGGGCGAGCATCGCGACGTCCGCGGCGCCCACCGCCAGGGCGGCCAGGTCGGCGTGCAGGGCGCGGGCGGCGGGCAGCCACACCTCGTGGACGGCGCTGCGCACCGTCAGCGCGTAGGCCAGGTTGTTGACGTCCTCGCTGGTCAGCCCGAAGTGCACCAGCTCCACCAGCGGCGCCACCGACGTCCCGGCGATCCGGCGGCGCAGGAACTGCTCGACGGCCTTGACGTCGTGCACGGTCACCCGCTCGAGGGCGGCGAGCTCCTCGACGTGGGCGGGACCGAAGCCGGTGGCGACCGCGCGCAGGCGGGCCACCTCCTCGTCGTCGAGGCGGCGCGCGCCGGGCACGGCGCCGCTGCGGCTGAGGTGCACCAGCCACTCGACCTCCACGTGCAGCCGGGCGCGGTTCAGCGCGGCCTCCGAGAGGTGCTCGACCAGGGGCGCCACCACCGCGCGGTAGCGGCCGTCGAGGGGGCCGAGGGCGGTGCCGGCGTCGGCGAAGGGGGTGCTCACGCCGGTCATCGTCCCAGCCCCCCGGGTGCAGGACGGGCCCGTGGTGACCGGGCCGTCCGTCGTGGCCGTGAGCCGTGACGGGCAGCACCGGTTCAGCAAGGACGTCGTCGCCGAGGTCGAGCTCGTGGCCGGGCTCGGCGTGCGCGGCGACGCCCACGCCGGGGCCACCGTGCAGCACCGGAGCCGGGTGGCCGCCGACCCGGACCAGCCGAACCTGCGCCAGGTGCACCTGCTCTCCGTCGAGCTGCACGCCGAGATGGGGGCGCAGGGCTCCGCCGTCGGCCCCGGCGAGCTGGGGGAGAACGTCACCACCCGCGGGGTCGACCTGCACGGCCTGCCGCGGGGCGCGCTGCTGCACCTGGGCGGCGAGGCCGTGGTGGAGGTGACGGGGCTGCGCGACCCGTGCGCCCAGATCGACGCCTTCCGCCCCGGGCTGCTCCGGGCCGTGGTGCGCCGCGACGCCGACGGTGCGGTGGTGCGCCGCGCCGGGATCATGGGCGTGGTCCAGCGCGGAGGCGTGGTCAGGGCCGGCGACGGCGTGGACGTCGTCCTGCCCAGCGGGACGCACCACCCGCTCGAGCGGGTCTGAGCGTCAGGACGTCGCCCGCGCTCGGTGCTGCTGCGGGCTGACGCCGCGCACCCGCTTGAACGCCGTGCTCAGCGCGAAGCCGCTGCCGTACCCCACCTGACGGGCCACGGCCTCGACGGTGGCGCCGGGCTCGAGCAGCAGGTCGGCGGCCAGGGCGAGCCGCCAGCTCGTCAGGAAGGCCATCGGCGGCTCGCCGACCCGGTCGTGGAAGCGCCGCGCCAGCCCGGCGCGGGAGACCCCGCACGCGGCGGCCAGGGACGCCAGCGTCCACGGGCGGGCGGGCTCGTGGTGGATCAGGCGCAGCGCCGGGCCGACGACCGGGTCGCCGTGCGCGGCGTACCACCCCGGGGCCGGGGCGCCGGGGCGCGAGAGCCACGAGCGCAGGGCGGCGACCAGCAGCAGGTCGAGCAGGCGGTCGAGCACGGCCGCCTGCCCCGGCTCGTCGCGGCCGACCTCGGCGGCCAGGTAGCCGACGAGCGGGTCGTCCCAGCTGCTGGCGCGCACGGTGAGCAGCGGCGGCAGGGCCGCGAGCACGCGGCGGCTGACCGCGCTGTGCTCCTGGTAGGTGCCGGTCAGCAGCACCGTGGCCCCGGTCGGGCTGTTGCCCCAGGTGCGCACCCCCCTGTCGACGAGGTCGACCAGCTGCGCGCCGTCGACGCTGGTGCACCGCTGCCCGGGATGGATCACCGCCTGCACCGCGGTCGCCGGGTCGTCCGCGACGACGTAGGGGTCGGGGCCGCGCAGCACCGCCAGGTCGCCCGCGCCGAGCCGGGTGCGCGCGCCCGCCTCGGGCAGCAGCCAGGCCTCCCCGCGCACGCACGCCACCAGGGTCAGCGGCGCCTCGTCCTGCACCCGCAGCGCCCAGGGCGGGTCGAGGGTAGAGCGCAGCAGGAAGGCGCCGCGGGCCCGGGGCCCGTCGAGCAGCGCGCCGAGGGAGTCCACCGCTGAAGGCTAGCGGTCGTGGACGATCGCGCACGGATCTGCGACTCCGGGCCATTCTCCGTCTCACCGAACAGCGACAGGCTGGCGTCATGACCACCACGCGTCCCCCCACGACCACCACCCGCGCGCTCGTCCTCGGCGGCACCGGCAAGAGCGGCCGGCGCGTGGCGCAGCAGCTGCGCCGGCGCGGCACCCCCGTGCGCCTCGGCTCCCGCAGCGGGCTGCCGCCGTTCGCGTGGCACGACCGCCGCACGTGGGAGCCGGTGCTCGACGGCGTCGACGCGGCCTACCTCGCCTACGCGCCCGACCTGGCCGTGGCCGGTGCGGTCGAGGTCGTCGAGGCGTTCACCGCGCTGGCCGTCGACCGCGGGGTCCGCCGCGTCGTGCTGCTCTCCGGGCGCGGCGAGCCGGGCGCCCTGGCCGCGGAGCGCGCGGTCCGGGCCGCGGCCGCCGCCGCAGGGGCGGCGTGCACGGTGGTGCGGTCCAGCTGGTTCATGCAGGGGTTCAGCGAGGACGCCTTCCTGGAGCCGGTGCTGGCCGGCGAGCTCGCCCTGCCGGTCGGCGACGTGCCCGAGCCCTTCGTCGACGTCGAGGACGTCGCCGAGGTCGCCGTCGCCGCCCTGACCGCCGCCGGGCACGAGGGCCGGGTCTACGAGGTGACCGGGCCGGAGCCGCTCACCTTCGCCGCGGTGGCCCAGCGGATCGCCGCGGCCTGCGGGCGCCCGGTGGCCTTCCGGTCGGTGGCCCCGGACGACTTCGCCGCCACCCTGGCCGCCTCCGGCGCGCCGCCGGAGGCGGTGGAGCTGATGGCGTTCCTCTTCACCGAGGTGCTGGACGGCCGCAACGCCCGGGTGGCCGACGGCGTGCAGCAGGCGCTGGGGCGCGCACCGCGCAGCTTCACCGACTTCGCCCGGGCCGCCGCCGCCAGCGGCGCCTGGTCGCCGCGCACCGCGGTGGTGGATCGGTGACGCTCCCGCTGCGGGCGCTCACCACGGGGGCCGCCGTGGGTGCCGGCGCTCCCCGAGGGCACCAGCGTCCTGCCCCAGTGGGCGTCGCGGCGTGGACGCGCGGCGCCGTGGCGGTCAGGCGGCGGAGCTCACGCCGCCTCCCGGGGTGCGGCGGCAGCCGGACCCCGGGCCGGCGGAGCGGGCGCAGCAGGTGCAGCGAGCAGCGCGCCGCCCGATGACCGGTCGCCCACCGCGGCGAGGTGGGCGACCAGGGCGTGCAGCAGCAGGCTCGCGCCGGCCAGCTCCAGCAGCTCCTCGAGCGAGGAGACCAGCACGTAGCCCACCGTCTGCAGCGAGCCGGTGGCGGCGTAGACGGCCCCGCCGGCCACCTCCATCCCCAGCGCGCCCCCGACGTAGACGGCGCCGGCGGTCACCACCAGGGCCCGGGTGCGCGGCGGCAGCGAGGCGGCGAAGCGGAGCCCCACGACGGCCGCCACCAGCACCGCGGGGGCGGCCACCACCACCCAGCCGAAGGTGAGGGCACCGCCGAGGTCGGGCACGCCGAGCAGGGTGGCTGCCACCTCGTGCAGCTGGGCCAGCTCGTCCAGCGAGAGGTAGCCGAGCCCGAGGGCCACCACGGCCCAGGCCCGCCACGGGCCGTCGCCGCCCCGGCGGGCCCCGGCGGCGAGGGTCCAGGCGACCAGCGCCGAGCCCAGGAGCAGGGCCACGGAGAACCACGTGGCGAGGTTGCCCTCGGCGTCGACGCTGAGCAGGTCGCGCAGCCGGTAGAACCCGTCGAACGGGGGCGCGGGCCGGTCGTCGCCGACGACGGTGCCCGCCTCGGGGTCGTCGACGGTGAGGTCGTCGGTGCCCAGCCCGGGGTCGACCAGGCGCAGCACCGTGCTGGTGGTGACGAGCACGAGCGAGACGCCCCAGCACCAGCGCAGCAGCGCTGCCGGGCTCAGCGGCGGGACCACGGCAGCCTCCCGGTGTTCATCGGCCGTTCACCCTAGGCCAGGGCGGGCCGGTCAGCGCGCCCGGAGCACCGCCCCCGCCCGGGCCGGGTCGAGCGGCACGGGCGACCACAGGACCGCCGGCCCGCGGCGCAGCACCCCGGAGCCCAG
>CADCUY010000328.1 GCA_902806005.1 uncultured Quadrisphaera sp.
CCGGGTGCGCCGCCCGCGCTGAGGCGCGCCGCCCGGGCGGGGCTCACTCGCCCAGCGCGGCCGCCGGCGGGGTGCGGACGGCGCGCTGCGCGGGCAGCACCGAGGCCAGCAGGCCGGCGAGCAGGGCCACGCCCACGACGAGTCCGAGGCGCTCCCAGGGCAGCGCGAGGCGGGTGTCGAGCGCCTCCCCGAAGACGGTGACCGTGCCCGCCCAGCCGTAGCCCGTGCCGAGCACGACCCCCACCAGCGCCCCTACCGCGGCCAGGAGCAGCCCCTCCACGGCGAGCGTGCGCCGCAGCTGACCGCGGGTGAGGCCCATCGCCCGCAGCAGCGCCGACTCGCGCGTGCGCTCGATCACCGACAGCGACAGCGTGTTGCTGACCCCGATGAGCGCGATGACCACCGCCACGCCGAGCAGGCTCAGGACGATGCCGAGCATCGCGTCCAGCGCCTCGGTGATGTCGCCGCGCTGCACCGCCGCGCCGTCCACCGGGGTGCCGGGGCCCTCGACCGCGGCCGTGGCGACGGCGTCCTGCACCGCCTCGACCGCCGCCTGGTCGTCACCGCCCTCGGGGACGTCGACCCACAGCAGCCCGGTCCCGGCGCCGGGGTCGAGCCGGGCCAGGTCGGCCGGCGTCACCACGAGCGCCTCCAGGGGGAGCCGGGTCATGACGACCTCGGCCTCGAGCGCGCCGCCCGGGCCCTGCAGCGCCAGCACCTGGCCGGGGGAGAGGACGCCGCGCAGGTAGCGGGGGACCAGCACGGTGCCGTCGGCGAGGCCGTCCAGCAGCGCGGGGTCGCGGACGACGCCCGACGCCGCCGCGCGGTCGACCCCGACCACCGGCCAGGCGGCGCCCGGCCCCGCCCCGGGCGCCGACGCGCTCGTCCCGGGCAGCGCGAGGGGCACGTCGACCAGCCCGGAGCCGGCCACCCCCGCGACCGCCGCCACCACGGCCGGGTCGACCGCGGGTGCCGACCCGTCGGCCGCGACGCCCGCGCCGGGGCCGCCCACGGTGATGTCGACCGGGTGCTCGGCGTCCAGCTGCGCCTCGATGGTGGCCTGCACCGACGCGGTGCCGACGGTCATCAGCGTCACCAGGGTCACGCCGATGAGCAGGGCGGACGCCGTGACGGCGGCCCGTCGCGGGTTGCGGACGGTGTTGTCCGCGGCCAGCCGGGTGGGCACCCCGCCCACGCGCGCAGCGGCCCAGCCGAGCACCCGCAGCACCGGGGGCAGCAGCACCGGCGCGCCGACGAGCACCCCGGTGAAGGAGACCGCGCCCCCGACCACCCCGAGGGCGAGGGGCGCCACGCCCGCACCGCCGCGGATGCCGAGGACCACCCCGAGGACCAGCAGGCCGCCCCCGCCGAGCACCAGCAGCGCGGTGAGCACGGTGCGGACCACCGGAGCGCGCCCGCCGTCGCCGACCGGCAGGTCGGGGCGCAGCGCGGCCAGGGGCGCCACCCGGGTCGCGGCGCGGGCGGGGGCGAGCGCGGCGACCACGGTGGTGCCGGTGCCGACCACGAGCGGCACGAGCACCGAGACCCAGCTCAGGTCCACCGTCGGCGGGGTCGTGAAGCCGAGGTCCAGCCGGCTCACCACCGACGCCGCCGCCTGCGCCAGCGCCGTGCCGAGCGCGACGCCCGCGAGCGAGGACACCAGGCCCAGCACCGCCGCCTCGACCAGGACGGTGCGGCGCACCTGGCCGCGGGTGGCGCCGACGCAGCGCAGCAGGGCGAGCTCGCGGCGCCGCTGGGCCACGAGCACGGCCAGCGTGTTGGTCACCACGATGCCGGCCACGAACACCGCGAGGCTGGCGAAGGCGAGCAGCACGGCGGTGAGCAGCCGGTCGGTGCCGGTGAACTCGTCGACCGTCCGCTCGGTCTGCTGGGCGGCGGTGAGCACCGAGGTGCCCGGGCCCAGCGCGGCCGCGACCGAGGCGCGCACCTGCTCGGGGTCCGCGCCCTCGGCGCCGACCACGAGCACCTGCGAGAGCTCGCCGGGTGACCCGCCGACGTCCAGCACCGACCACGTCGCGACGTCGGCCGGGTCGCCGAGCACTCGCCCGGCGCGCCCCGTCAGGTCGTTGCGCGTGGCGAGGAGCCCCGAGACCACGACCTCGTCGGTGCGCACCACGGTGCCGTTCTCGGTCAGCGCACCCTGTGCGTCCGCGGCGGCCACCTCCTGCGCCGGGCCGTAGGTGGTCCACCGCACCGACACCGCGTCGCCGACGCGCAGGCCCAGCTGGTCGGCGAGGCCCTCGTCGACGGCGACCCCGCCGGGCCCCGCGGGCAGCTCGCCGGCTTCCAGGACGACGTCCTCCCGCAGCTGCGGGGCCTGCGGCGCGCTCCCGACGATCGCGAAGTCCGAGCGCCCGCCGGTGACCAGGTCGACGGAGGCGCGCCGCTGGCCCTCCGCGGCCGCGACCAGGTCGGCCGCGCCGGCCCGCGCGACCACCGGGTCCTCCAGCGGGCCGTCGGCGCCGGTGACGACGACGTCCGCGCCCTGGTAGCTGGCCGAGACCGCGGCGGTCACCGTGCCGCGCAGCAGGCCGGAGGCGAGGATGGTGGCGGCGACGAAGGCCGTCCCGATGACGATCGCGAGGCCCGCCGCGACCATCCGCCCGCGGTGGGCCGCCATCTGGGCGAGGGTCGTGCGCAGCACCTCAGCCCCGTCCCGTCGTCGCGCCCTCGGCGCGGTCGGCAGCGCTGGCGCGGTGCGCCGCGCCGTCCTGCCCCGGCTCGTCGAGGGCGGCCAGCGCGGTGCGGACGGCGTCCGGCGTCGGGGCGAGCACCTCCCCGGCGAGGCGCCCGTCGGCGAGCAGCACCACGCGGTCGGCGTAGGAGGCGGCCACCGCGTCGTGGGTGACCATGACGACGGTCTGCCCGAGCTCGCGCACGCTGCGGCGCAGCAGGTCGAGCACCTGCGCGCCGGAGCGGGAGTCGAGGTTGCCGGTCGGCTCGTCGGCGAAGACCACGTCGGGGCGGGTGGCCAGGGCGCGGGCGATCGCGACCCGCTGCTGCTGCCCGCCGGAGAGCTCGCTGGGGCGGTGCCCCAGCCGCTGGCCGAGGCCGAGGACGTGGATCAGCTGGTCGAGCCAGGCCTGGTCGACCTCGGCGCCGGCGAGGTCGGCCGGCAGGGCGATGTTCTGCCGGGCGGTGAGCATCGGCAGCAGGTTGAAGGACTGGAAGACGAAGCCGACGCGCTGGCGGCGCAGCAGGGTCAGCGCGTCGTCCTTGAGCCCGCGCAGCGGTGTCGCACCGAGCCACACCTGCCCGTCGGTGATCGCGTCGAGCCCCGCGAGGCAGTGCAGCAGCGTCGACTTGCCCGAGCCGGAGGGCCCCATGATCGCGGTGAAGGCCCCGGAGGCGAAGGCCACGTCCACGCCGTCCAGGGCCCGGACGGCGGCCTCGCCGCGGCCGTAGACCTTGGTCAGGCCGGCGGCGCGCACGGCGGGTGCGGCCTCCTCGGCCGCGGAGGCGGGGTGCTCGGGTGCGGACAGGGCGCTCATGGTGGCGACGCTAGGTCGCGACCGGGGCCCTCGGCGTCGTCGCCCGGGACCATCCTCGCCCGGCCCCGCGTCGTCCTCGCGGAGGACGCCGGGGGGTGCTCAGTCGGGGACGACCAGGCCCACGCGGTGCGCCAGCACCACGGCCTGCACCCGGTCGCGGCAGTGCAGCTTGGCCAGGACCCGCCCGACGTGGGTCTTGACCGTGGTCTCCGAGAGCACGAAGTGCGCGGCGATCTCGGCGTTCGACAGGCCCAGGGCCATCTGCTCGAGCACCTCGCGCTCGCGCTCGGTGAGCCGGTCGAGGGCCGAGCCGGGCAGCGAGCCGACCGGCCGCCTGGCGGTGCGCTCGGCCTCGCGGAGCATCGGCGCCACGTGCGCGAGCAGCCGGCGGGTGGTCGAGGGGGCGATGACGGCGTCGCCGCGGTGCACGGTGCGGATGGCGTCGAGCAGCACCTCGGGCGGGGAGTCCTTGAGCAGGAAGCCGCTGGCGCCGGCGTGCACCGCGTCGAGCACGTGCTCGTCGAGGTCGAAGGTGGTCAGCACCACCACGCGCGGGCCCGGGCCGCCGGGCGGGCGGTCGCCGACCAGCTGCCGGGTGGCCTCGATGCCGCTCATCCGCGGCATCCGGACGTCCATGAGCACGACGTCGGCGCCGCGCAGCGCGGGTGAGGCCACGGCCTCGTCGCCGTCACCGGCCTGGGCGACCACCCGCAGGTCGGGCTGGGAGTCGACGACCATCGCCAGGCCGGCGCGCACGAGCTCCTGGTCGTCCACGAGGCCCACGGTGATCACGTCCACGCCGCCCATCGTGCCCGCTGGCCCCGTGCTGGTCGCCGTCCGGTCACCGGCGGTCCTCCGGGTAGGGCAGCGCGGCGTCCACGGCGAACCCGCCGCCCGGGCGCGGGGCGGCGCTGAGCCGGCCGCCGTAGAGCGCCACGCGCTCGCGCATCCCCACCAGGCCGCGGCCGCGGTCCTCGTCGCGGTCGCCGGCCCGGCCCTCCAGGGCGCTCTCGGACGCCGCGCCGCGCCCGTCGTCGCGGACGGCGACCTCCAGGCACCGCTGCTGCCAGCGCAGCACCACCTCGGCGCGCGCGGCGGGCCCGGCGTGCTTGAGCACGTTGGTCAGCGACTCCTGCACCACCCGGTACACGGCGAGGTCGAGGCCCCGGGGCAGCGGCCGGGGGCGGCCCTGCACCATGTGCTCGACGGGCAGGCCCGACTCGCGCACCCCCGCGATGAGCGCGGGCAGCTCGGCCACCCCGGGCTGGGGCGCCGTGCCCGTGCTCTCCGCGGTGCTGAGCACCCCGAGCAGGCGGCGCATGTCGGCCAGCGCGGCCCGGCCGGTGTCGCCGATGGCGCCCAGCGCGGCGGCCGCGGCCGCGGGGTCGTTCGCGGCGGCGTACCGGCCGCCGTCGGACTGGGCGATCACCACGGACAGCGAGTGGGCGACGACGTCGTGCATCTCCCGGGCGATCCGGGCGCGCTCCTCGGCGGCGGCCAGCCGGCTGGCGGCGTCGCGCTCGAGCTCGAGGTGGCGGGTGCGCTCGTGCAGCGCGCCGATCTGGGCCACGCGCGAGCGGCGGACGTCGCCGAGCGCCCAGCTGGCGGAGACCAGGCTGAGGCCGAGCACCGCGCCGATCGCGCCGACCACCACGTCGCCCTCGCTGTAGGCGGCGCCGGCGAGCACGCTGCCGAGCAGGGCCAGGGCCAGCCCGGCGCGCGTGGCCCAGCGGGGGGCGTACGCGGCGAGGGCGTACACCGCGCCCAGCACCCCGGCGTCGGCGGGCGCGGGCGGCACGGAGGTGGCCACCTGGGTGTAGGCGGTGGTCGCGACCAGAGCGGCTGCGAGCACGGGCCGCGAGCGGCGCAGGGCGAGCGGGAGGAGCAGTCCCGCGGCGAGCCCCAGCGACCCCCACCCGCCGCTGGCCGCGCTGAAGCCCCCGAGCAGGACGAGCAGGGCGACGGCGACGGCGGTGTCGACCGCCAGGGGGTGTTCGCGCAGCCACTGGTAGGTGCGGTCGCGTCGCCTCACCGGGCGAAGGCTAGGTCGCGGTCTGCGGGGCGTGATCCTCCGTGAGGACCAGATCCGGGCCTCCAAGCCCTGCCAGACACGCAGAGTCACAAAGTCCTGCACTGCGTGACTACGGCGCCTCGAGGTCGGCGATCGCCGGCGTCAGGACGCGCAGCCAGGCCGGCACGTCCCAGCCCCGGTGGTGCAGGGCGAACCAGCCCACGAACCGCACCACGTCGCGGGTGGCGTAGAGCCAGCGCAGACCGGGCTCGAGCTCGGCGCGCACCAGCGGGAGCAGCGCCTCGGCCAGGGGCGGGTCCGGCGTGGTGGCGCGGGCGGAGAGCAGCAGGGTCACCAGGTCGGCGCGGGCGTCGCCGGGCCCCGCGTCGTCCCAGTCGACGACGCCGGTCAGCCGCTCGCCGTCGACGAGCAGGTTGCCGTGGTGGAGGTCGCCGTGCACGACGTCGGCCTCGGGCAGCGCGGGCAGCGGCACCGCCCGCAGCCGAGCCAGGGCGGCGCGGACGAAGGCGGTGCCCTCGGGGCAGGAGCCCTCGAGCGCCCGCCAGCGCGCCGCCCACGGTCCCAGGGGGTCGAGGCAGGCGTGCACCCAGTCGGTCCAGGTGCG
>CADCUY010000329.1 GCA_902806005.1 uncultured Quadrisphaera sp.
GCGTCCGCGGCGCCCCGGCCCGAGGGCTCCGCCGCCTCCTCCTCCTCGGCGCGGTCGGCGTCGTCGGTGCGCACCAGCACGCTGGTGACGTGGTTGCCCTCCACGCCCTCGGCCTCGAGCACCAGCCCGGCCACCCGCGCGCGGGCGCCGGTGGTGGGCAGGGTGCCCAGGGTCTTGGCCAGCAGCCCGCCCACGGAGTCGACCTCGTCCTCGCTGATCTCGACGCCGAACAGGTCGCCCAGGTCGTCGACCGGCAGCCGGGGGCTCACCCGGAACCCGTCCTCGAGCACCTGCACCTCGGGCTCCTCGCGGTCGTACTCGTCGGCGATCTCGCCGACGATCTCCTCGAGGGCGTCCTCGAGGGTCACCAGCCCGGCCACCCCGCCGTACTCGTCGACGACGATCGCCAGGTGCAGGCTCTCCTGCTGCATCTCGCGCAGCAGGGCGTCGACCCGCTTGGACTCCGGCACGAAGGTGGCCGGCCGGGCCAGGCCCTCGATGGTGCGGGCCCGCCAGCGCGGGTCCTGCTGGGCGCGCACGAGGTCCTTGAGGAAGAGCACGCCCACGACGTCGTCGACGTCGGAGCCGACCACGGGCACCCGCGAGTGCCCGGAGGAGAGGAAGGTGCGCAGCGCCTCCCGCGGGCCCGCCTGCGCCGGGAGGGTCACCATCGAGGTGCGCGGCGCCATCACCTCGCGCACGAGGGTGTCGCCGAGCTCGAACACCGAGTGGATCATCCGCCGCTCGCCGGCCTCGATGACGTCGGACTCGCTGGCGCGGTCGACCATCTCGCGCAGCTCCGACTCCGAGGAGAACGGCCCGTCGCGGTAGCCCGGGCCGGGGGTCACGGCGTTGCCGACGAGCACGAGCAGGCGCGAGAGCGGGCCGAGCACCGTGGTCAGCAGCTGCAGGGCCGGCGCCAGGCGCAGCGCCACGGCGGCGGCGTGCTGGCGGCCCAGGGTGCGCGGGGCGACCCCGAGGCCGACGAAGTCGACGACGGCGACGACCACCGCGGTGACCGCCAGGCCCACCCACCAGCTGCGGGTCAGGGCCTCGACGGCCAGGGCCAGGCAGACGGTGGCGGCCGCCTCGGCGGTCACCCGCAGCAGGGTCAGCGCGCTGAGGGTGGGCGACGGGTCGGCGACCAGGCGCTGCACCACGGGCGCGGAGCTGCGGCCCTCGGCGACCAGCGCGGCCGCCTCGGAGCGGGTCAGCCGGGTCAGGGCCGCCTCGGCCGCCGCGATCACGGCGGCCAGCGCGAGCAGGCCCGCCGCGGCGACGGCGAGGGGCGGCACCGGCGGGGCCTCGCCGATCACCGGCGCACCCCCGGGCCCTCGCGGGAGGCGAGGAAGGTCAGGAGCAGGCGCCGCTGCAGGGCGAACATCTCCTGCTCGTCCTCGGGCTCGGCGTGGTCGTAGCCGAGCAGGTGGAGGATCCCGTGGGTGGTCAGGAGCAGCAGCTCCTCCTCCAGCGCGTGCCCGGCCGCGCGGGCCTGGTCGGCCGCGACCTCGGGGCAGAGCACCACGTCGCCGAGCAGGCCGGGGGGGCTGACCCGGCTCTCGTCGCCCGGGCGCAGCTCGTCCATCGGGAAGCTCATGACGTCGGTGGGGCCCTGCTCGTCCATCCACTGCACGTGCAGCTGGGTCATCGCGGGCACGTCGACCAGCAGCACCGACAGCTCGGCCTGGGGGTGCACGCGCATCTGGTCGAGGACGTAGCGGCCCAGCGCCCCGAGCTCGGTCTCGTCGACCGCCGTGCCCGACTCGTTGACGACCTCGATGCTCACGAGGGTCTCACCGGTGGCGGGCCCCCGGCGCGGGCCGCCCGCCCGGGGAGCCGGCGGCGGGGCGGCTGGCGTCCCACCGGCCGTAGGCCTCGACGATCTCGCTGACCAGCCGGTGCCGCACGACGTCGGTGCTGGTCAGCCGGGCGAAGTGGACGTCGTCCACGCCGTCGAGGATCTCCTGCACCACGCGCAGCCCCGAGGTGGTGCCGCTGGGCAGGTCGACCTGGGTGACGTCGCCCGTGACCACCATCTTGGAGCCGAAGCCGAGCCGGGTGAGGAACATCTTCATCTGCTCGGCGGAGGTGTTCTGCGCCTCGTCGAGGACGATGAACGCGTCGTTGAGCGTGTTGTGGGTGACCAGGAAGTCGTCGGTGACGTAGAGGGAGTCCTGGGCGGCCACCGCGATGCACACGGTCTCCTGCTCCCCAGCCGGCTCGATGCTCGTGATGTGGCGCATCGGACGCCCGCCGCCCGCCGTCGCGTACGCCCGCTGCTTGCGCTCCAGGCGGAACGGCTGGATGCCTCCCGGGAGCCGGATGTCGAGGACGTGGGCGTCGTGCCGGTGGTGCACGGCGCGACCGAGCGCCAGGCCCGGCGCGCGGCCGGCAGCAGGGCGGGTCCGCGCGTAGGCGACCCCGCCCAGGGAGCGCACGAGGTGGACGACGGCGTCGCGGAGCTGCGGGGAGGACGTCCCGTACTGGATCCGGCAGGTGCGTCCGCGCTGGGTCACCGGGCCGCCGTCGGAGTCGAGCAGGCCCTGCAGGAGCGCCGTGCGGACCGCCACGGAGTTGCGCAGGTAAGCCTCCGGCACGAACTTCGTCTGCGAGCGAGTCCCGGCGAGGCCGAGGTCGCGGAGGGCGGTCGTCACGGGGTTCGCCACGCGCAGGCCGCCGCGGCCGCCGTCGACGTGGCGCAGCACGTAGTCGTAGCCGCCCTTGTGCCGGACCTCGGTGCGGTCGAGCGCCGCCTCGAGCGCCACGGCCAGCTCGGGGTCAGCGGTGGTGAAGGTGGGCGTGGTCGAGGTCGTCAGGCAGCCGTCGCCCAGCAGCAGGCCGAGGGCGTACGGGTCGAGCGGCACGTCCTGGGGCTCGAAGGCCACCGGGTCGACGACCGGCAGCTCGTAGCGGTGGGCGCGCGCGGCCCTCAGCCGGCCGATCATCTCGCGCGTCTCGAGCGTCCGCGATCGGCCCCGGCGGCGGTCCCCCGCCGTGGTCACCGTCCACAGGTGCTCGCCGCACGCGAGGGTCGAGGCGCCGTCCTGCGTGGTGACGCGGTAGACCTCCTTGCGACCCTGCGGGTAGACGCCCAGCACCGGGGTGGGCGTGCCGTCCGACCCGACCACGAGGTCGCCGACCACGAGGCTGCCGATGTCGACGAACCCGGTCGGCGTCAGCACCTGGGCGTCCAGCGGTTGTGCCCTGCCACGCATGTACGCCAGGGGCGCCACCTCGATGGTGCCGGCGGTGATCAGCCGCGGGATCGACTCGGGGTCGACCATGTCGTGCAGCGCGTCGTACAGCGGCCGCAGGTACGGGTCGATCTTGTCGGTGAGGCTGCCGGGCAGGAAGCCCAGCCGCTCCCCCGCCTCGACCGCGGGCCGGGTCAGGATGATCCGGTTGACGGCCTTGGCCTGCAGGGCCTGCACGGCCTTCGCCATCGCCAGGTAGGTCTTGCCGGTGCCGGCCGGGCCGATGCCGAAGACGATGGTGCTGGTGTCGATGGCGTCGACGTAGCGCTTCTGCCCGACGGTCTTGGGCCGGATGCTGCGCCCGCGCCCCGAGAGGATGTTCATCGTCAGCACGTCGGCGGGGCGCTCGACCGTCTGCTGGCGCAGCATGCTGATCGAGCGCTCGACGTTGTCGGCGCTCAGGGTCTGCCCCGTGGCGAGCACGGCGAGCATCTCGTCGAGCAGCCGCTCGACGACGGCGATCTCGGCGGGGCGCCCGGTCATGGTGACCTCGTTGCCGCGCACGTGGACGTCGACGCGCGGGAAGGAGCGCTCGACCACGCGGAGCAGCTCGTCGCGGGTGCCGAGGAGGCTGACCATCGACACCTCGGGCGGCACGACGACGGTGTGCTTGGCCGCGGGCGGCTCGGCGGTGGGCACGGAGGGTCCGGACGGCGCTGCCGCCGACGGCTCGGGGACGGCGGCGGGGTGTGCTGGCTCGACCATGGGGCGGGCGGTGCCCTGCTCTCCTGCGGGTGCGGGGCCCCTGCGCGGTGCCCGGACGCAGCCATCGTACGCGGCTGCGCCCGGGCACCGCGGGTGGTGCGCTCGCGCGCCACCCGGGCGGGTCAGGCGGGCAGGACCTCGATCGCGGAGACCTTGGCGTGCTGGACGCCGCGGATGAAGTCGAGGGTGACCTTCCCGTCGGCCACGGTGACCGGGAACTCGCGGACGATCGCCCGGTTCGCCCCGCCCGCGGCGGCGAAGACGTCGAGGTCGGTCAGCACGCGCTGACCCTCGGCGTCCACGGAGAACACCCGCTGCCCGGCGGCGGTCTTGTTCAGCTCCGCGAAGTGCAGGCGCACCCGGTAGGAGCCGTCGGTGACCGGCACGTCGAACCGGAAGGCCCGGGCGCCGGTGGCCGCCGTCCCCGTCCACTCGGAGGTGAACAGGGCGTTGTTCGTGCCCGCGGGCACCCCGGTGGTGGTGTCGCCGGCCTCCGCGTAGGCGAAGCCGCCGGTGACCCAGCCCGCGCAGTCGGTGGCCGCCGAGCAGGTGGACCACGCGGTCGACCCGACCGTCTGGGCGGTGCCGCCGGCGTTGATCCGGACCGTGGACAGCGCCGGGGCGGTGCCGGTGCGGGTGGCGGTGGCCGTGGCGGCCGCCGAGGTGCCCCCCGCGGTGACGGCGAGCACCCGGTAGTAGCCGGTGGCCCCCGCCGCGATCGTGGTGTCGGTGAACGCCGAGGCGGTCAGCCCGGTCGCGAGCACCGCAGGGGTGCCGGTGGGGGTGCTCGACCGCTCCACCCGGTAGGTGGTGCCGGCCGGGGAGTCCGCCCAGTCCAGGGCCACCCCGGTGGCCGAGCCGGTCGCGGTCAGCCCGGTCACCGCGGCCGGCGCGGTGCCGGTGGTGGCCGGCACGATCTCGATCGCGGAGACCTTGGCGTTCTCGACGCCCTTGAGGAAGTCGAGGGTGACCTTCCCGTCCGTGACGGTCACCGGGAACTGCCGGCTGATCGCCCGGTTCGCGCCGCCGGCGGCGGCGAAGACGTCGAAGCCGGTGAGGACGCGGCGGCCCTCGAGGTCGACCGAGAAGGTGCGCGTGCCCGCCGCGGTCTTGTTCAGCTCCGCGAAGTGCAGCCGCACGGTGTGGTCACCGTTCGCCACCGGGACGTCGAACCCGAAGACCCGGCTGCCCGCGGCCGCACCGGCGCCACCGGTCCACTCCGAGGTGAACAGGGCGTTGTTCATCCCCGCCGGCACCCCGGTGGTGGTGTCGCCGGCCTCCGCGTACGCCGCGCCGCCGGTGACCCAGCCCGAGCAGGCCGTGAGCGACGAGCACGCCGACCAGGTGGTCGACCCGACGGTCTGGGCGACGCCGCCGGCGTTGATCCGCACCGCGGTCGGCGCGGGGGCCGTCCCCGGGCGGGTGGCGGTGACCGTGGCCGGCGCGGACGCCGTCCCGTCCGTGCCCAGCGCGAGCACCCGGTAGTACCCGGTGGCCCCCGCGGCGATGGTGGTGTCGGTGAACGCCGAGGCGGTCAGCCCGGTGGCGAGCACCGCGGGGGTGCCCGCGGCGGTGGCGGCGCGCTCCACCCGGTAGGTGGTGCCGGCCGGGGCGTCGGCCCAGTCCAGGGCCACGCCCGTGGTCGAGCCGGTGGCGGTCAGCCCGGTCACCGCGGCCGGCGCGACGGGCGCCGTCCGGGTGCCGGTGGCGGTGACCGCCGGGCCGGCGTTGCCCGAGGTGTCGACGGGGGTCACCCGGTAGGTCGCCGTGGCGCCCGCCGCGATGGTCGTGTCGACGTAGCTCGAGCTCGCGGCCGCGGCCGCCAGCACGGTGAAGGCGCCGGTGGCGGTCGGGGCGCGCTCCACCCGGTAGCCGGCGAGGTCGCCGGCCGGGCTGTCGTCCCACTCCAGGGCCACGCCGGTGTCGCTGCCCGTGGCGACCAGCCCGGTCACCGCCGGCGGGGGCGTCACGTCGACGCTCGCCGCCGGGAGCACCTCGATCGCGGAGACCTTGGCGTTCTCGACGCCCTTGAGGAAGTCGAGGGTGACCTTCCCGTCGGTGACGGTCACCGGGAACTGCCGGCTGATCGCCCGGTTCGCGCCGCCGGCGGCGGCGAAGACGTCGAAGCCGGTGAGGACGCGGCGGCCCTCGAGGTCGACCGAGAAGGTGCGCGTGC
>CADCUY010000330.1 GCA_902806005.1 uncultured Quadrisphaera sp.
GGGCGCGGCGGCCTGGACGGCGGCGTTGACCGACACCACCGCGAGCGCCATCGCAGCCGCACGCGGCGCCAGCACGCCCGACCGCACCCCGAGCAGCACGCCGACCGCGTCGAGCGCGGTGAGCGGCAGGAACAGCCCGGCCGACCGGCGCACGTCGGTCGCGGACGCCGGACGGCGCGGGAAGCGATCGCCCGGCGGGAGCGCTGCACCGGCTGTGACCAGCGCCGTCCCTCCGAGCCCCCTGCTCCAGCGACCGGGCGCGGTGCCCGCCGAGGGCGCCGACGCCGGCGTCGCCTGGCACTACGGCGACCCCGTCCGCGAGCAGCGCCTGCTCGAGCAGGGCCTGGCCCGCGTCGACCTCTCGCACCGCGGCGTCGTCCGCGTCAGCGGCCCGGACCGGCTGAGCTGGCTGCACTCGCTGACCACCCAGGACCTCGCGCGGCTGGAGCCCCGCCGCTCCACCGAGTCGCTGCTGCTCAGCCCGGAGGGGCGCGTGGAGCACGCCCTGCACGTGGTCGACGACGGCGAGGCCGTGCACCTGGTCGTCGAGGCCGCGGAGGTCGCCCCGCTCGTGGCGTGGCTGGAGTCGATGCGCTTCATGCTCCGCGTCGAGGTCGCCGACGCGACGCCGGAGCTCGCGGTGGTCGGCGAGCCCGTCGCCCGGGAGTCGGCCGAGGGCGAGCCGCTGGCGTGGGTGGACCCGTGGCCGCGCACCGCCCCGGCCTCGGCGGGCTACGCCGCGGTCGCCGACGCCGAGCACCCCGGCGCCGAGCGCGCCTGGCGCGAGGTGCTGGTGCCGAGGGCGGACCTCACCAGCTACGCGGGCGACCGCCCGCTCGCGGGCACCTGGGCCGCCGAGGCGCTGCGCGTGGCGGCGTGGCGGCCCCGCTGGGGCTTCGAGACCGACGAGCGCACCCTGCCCCACGAGGTGGACTGGCTGCGCTCCGCCGTCCACCTGGCCAAGGGCTGCTACCGCGGCCAGGAGACCGTGGCCAAGGTGCACAACCTCGGCCGGCCGCCGCGACGGCTGGTGGCCCTGCACCTGGACGGCACCGGCGTGGTGCTGCCGGGCCCGGGGGCCCCGGTGACCGAGGACGGCACGGGGCGCGTCGTGGGCGCGGTCACCTCCACGGCCCGGCACCACGAGCTGGGCCCGATCGGCCTCGCCCTGGTGCGCCGGACGACCCCGCTCGACGCGCACCTCGTCGTCGAGGGCGTGGCCGCCGCGCAGGAGGCGGTGGTCAGCCCCGACGCGGGCGCGGCGCTGGGCCGCCCGCGCGGGGTGGGTGTGCCCCGGCGCTAGTCGCGCTGCCCGTTCCCGCCGCCGTTGCCCCCGGCACCACCGTTGCCGCCGCCGTTCTCGTCGTCGTCCCCGTCATCGCCGTCCCCCACCGGGGGCAGCGTCACCGAGATCGACACCGACGGCTCGGGCTCCGGCGCACGGGAGGTGGTGGTCGAGCTCGGCGCGGGCGCGGAGCTGGTCGTCGTGGGCGCCGGAGCCGGCGTGCTCGTCGTGGGTCGCGGCGCGGGGGTGCTCGTCGTGGGTCGCGGCGCGGGGGTGCTCGTCGTGGGTCGCGGCGCGGGGGTGCTCGTCGTGGGTCG
>CADCUY010000331.1 GCA_902806005.1 uncultured Quadrisphaera sp.
TGCTCAGCGGGGGTGGCGGGCGGCCTTCCGGCGGCGGGTTCGGCGGGGGCGGAGGCTTCGGCGGTGGCGGCTTCGGCGGCGGCGGGATGGGCGGCGGGGGCGGCTTCGGCGGCGGGGGCGGCCGGATGGGCGGCGGAGGGCGCTTCTGAGGACCTGCTGCCATGCTGCCTGCGCACACCGCCCGACCCAGCGCGCACAGGAGCCGACATGTCACAGCAGTCCCTGCTCGGTCGCATCAGCCAGCTCGCCCGGGCCAACCTCAACGCGCTGCTGGACCAGGCCGAGGACCCGCAGAAGATGCTCGACCAGATGGTCCGCGACTACACCTCCGCCATCCGCGAGGCCGAGGAGTCCGTGGCGGTGACCATCGGCGACCTGCGCCTGCTCGAGCAGGACCACGCCGAGGAGGTCGCCTCCGCGCGGCAGTGGGGCGCCAAGGCCGTCGCCGCCTCCCGCAAGGCCGACCAGCTGCGCGCCGCCGGCAGCGCCGCCGAGGCCGACCGCTTCGACGGCCTGGCCAAGGTGGCCCTCCAGCGCCAGATCGCCGACGAGCAGCAGGCGAAGGACTTCGAGCCCCAGATCGCCTCGCGCGCCGCCGTGGTCGCCAAGCTCAAGGACGGGCTGAACGCCATGCACTCCAGGCTGGACGACCTGCGGGGCAAGCGCGACGAGCTGGTGGCGCGCTCGCGGATGGCCGAGGCGCAGAACCGGGTGAGCGACGCCGTGCAGGGCATCGACCTGCTCGACCCCACCTCCGAGGTCGCCCGCTTCGAGGAGAAGGTGCGCCGCGAGGAGGCCCGGGTCGCGGGCCGCGAGGAGCTGGCGGCGTCCAGCCTCGACGCCCAGTTCGAGGCCCTCGACGACGACGCCGACGACGTGGAGGTCGAGCTGCGGCTCGCCGCGCTGAAGGCCGGGACCTCCACCGACTGATGAGCACCGAGCGCACCCCCACGCCCCTCGACGCCCTCGCCGACCGGTACGTCGACGACGCCTGCGCCCTCTCCCCGTTCACCGCCACCTTCGCGGGCGTCCCCGGCCACGAGAGCGAGGTCACCGACGTCTCCCCCGAGGGCTTCGCCGCCCGCGCCGAGCTCGACCGGCGCACCCTCGCGGCGCTGGACGGCGTCGCGCCGGTCGACGACGTCGACCGGGTCACCCTCGCCGCGATGCGCGAGCGGCTCGGCCTCGCGGTCGAGCTCGCCGACACCGGCCACGACCGCGGCGGCCCGGCGCTGGTCAACGCCATCGAGTCGCCCCTGCAGACCGTGCGCGACGTCGTCGACCTGATGGCCACCTCCACCGCCGACGACTGGGCCGCGGTCGCCGCGCGCCTGCACCGGGTGGGCGAGGTGCTGGCCGGCACCCGCGCCTCGCTGGCCGAGGTGGCGACCAGCCCCGACCCGGCGCTGCGGCCCACCCGCCGGCAGGTGGCGGCCTGCGCCGAGCAGTGCGACGCCCTCGCCGACCCCACCACCGGCCAGCTCGCCGCCACGGTCGCCGGCGCAGGGCTCGACGGCGGGGCGCCGCTGCCCGCGGCGCTGACGGCCGACCCCGACGCCGGGCTGCGCGCCCCCCCGTCGGCGTTCGCCGAGCACGGGCG
>CADCUY010000332.1 GCA_902806005.1 uncultured Quadrisphaera sp.
CCGACGCGGCGCTGGCGGCCTTCGCCGGGCAGGAGCTGGCCTGGGCGCCGTGCGAGGAGGTGGCGGAGGACCAGCCGCCGCTGGAGTGCGCCGGCCTGCGGGTGCCGGTCGACTGGGCCGCCCCCCAGGGCGCGCCGGTCGAGGTGGCCCTGGCCCGGCTGCGCGCCACGGGCACCGACCGGGTGGGCGCCCTGGTGGTCGACCCCGGCGGGCCGGGTGCCTCCGGCGTCGGGTGGCTGCGCGCCGCCGGAGCGGGCGTGGTCACCGAGGCGGTGGCCGCGCGCTACGACGTCGTCGCCTTCGACCCGCGGGGGGCGGGTGCCTCGGCGCCGCTGCGGTGCCTGGACGATGCGGGGATGGACGCGTTCCTGGCCGGCGGCGAGGGGTCGGCCGGTCTGCTCGCGCGGGGCTGCGCGGAGCGGGGCGGCCCGCTGGTGGGGCACGTCGACGTCGCCAGCGTCGCCCGCGACGTCGAGGTGCTGCGCTCCGCGCTGGGCGAGGAGCGGCTGCACTACCTCGGCAAGTCGTGGGGCACCCTGCTCGGCGCCACCTACGCCGGGCTGCACCCGCAGCGGGTGGGGCGGATGGTCCTCGACGGGGCCCTCGACCCCGCCAGCGACGCCGCCGACGTCCTCCTCGGCCAGGCGGAGGGGCTCGAGGGCGCCCTGGGCGCCTACCTCGCCGACTGCGCCGAGCGCGGCTCCTGCCCCCTGGACGACGACCCGGCCGCCGGGGGCGACCAGGTGCGCGACCTGCTCGAGGCCGCGGAGGCCGACCCGCTGCCCACCGGCACCGACCGGGAGCTCACCGCACCGCTGGCGCTGCTCGGCGTCATCGCCCCCCTGTACGACGACGACACCTGGCCGCTGCTCGACGAGGCCCTCGCCGCGGCGCTGGACGACGACGGGTCGGTGCTCATCCAGCTGGCCGACGCCTACGCCGACCGGCGCGAGGACGGCACCTACGCCACGAACCTGCTCCAGGCCTTCACCGCCACCACGTGCCTGGACCAGCCCGAGGTCGGCCCGGCGGAGGCGGAGGCCGCGCGGGCCCGCCTCCTCGAGGTCGCGCCCGTGCTCGGCGAGGCCCTGGCGGGGGACGGCGGCAGCGGGCCGTGCGAGGGCTGGCCGGTGCCGCCGGTGCGCACCCCCGCGCCGATCGCCGCCGAGGGCGCGGCGCCGATCCTCGTGCTCGGCACGACCGGCGACCCGGCGACGCCGTACGCGTGGGCGCAGGCGCTGGCCGACCAGCTGACCAGCGGGCGGCTGCTGACGCGCGAGGGCGAGGGGCACACCGCCTACCGCCAGGGCTCGGCGTGCGTGGACGCCGCCGTCGACGCCTACCTGCTGGACGGCGTGCTGCCGGGGGAGGGGGCCACGTGTCGCAGCTGAGGGCGTGGGGGACGTCGGCGGTGGTCACCGCGGTGCTGGTGGCGCTGTCGCTGTGGCGCTCGCCGCCGGCGACCGCCGGGTCGTGGGCGCTGGCGGTCGGCGTCTGGCTCGTCGGGACCGCCGTGGTGCACCTGCTGCTGCACAACCGGTGGATGCGCGCGCTCGACGCGCGCGCGCGCGAGCGGCTGGCGGGGTGGCGCGGCGGGCG
>CADCUY010000333.1 GCA_902806005.1 uncultured Quadrisphaera sp.
CACCTCGGCGCACACACCGTCGCGCTGGACCGTCTCGACGACGGGCCACACGGCCACCTGCCCGAACGGCGAGCGGGCCACCTGCGCGGAGAGCTCGCGCAGCATCGGCACCCGCTCCTCGACCAGCAGCGTCCCGTGCCGCTCCAGCAGGTCGGCCACCTCGTCGGGGCCGTGCACGACGAAGACGCCCTTGCCGTCGTAGCCGCCGCGGGGGGTCTTGAGGACGACGGGCCAGCCGACCTCGTCCGCGAAGGAGGTGACGCCGTGGACGGTGGACACCCGCGCCCAGGCCGGCTGCGGCTCCCCCGCCGCGGCCAGCGCCTCGCGGAGCACGAGCTTGTCCTGGGCGTGGACGAGAGCCGCGGGGCCCGGTGCCACCCGGTGCCCGGCGGCCTCGAGCGCGCGCAGGTGCTCGGTGGGCACGTGCTCGTGGTCGAACGTCACGACGGTGGCCCCGTCGGCCAGCCCGCGGAGCGCGTCGAGGTCGGTGTGGTCGCCGATCCGCACGTCGGCGGCCACGAGTGCGGCGGACTCCTCGGCTCCGGCGGCGAGCACCCGCAGGGACTGACCGAGGGCGATGGCGGCCTGGTGCGTCATGCGCGCGAGCTGCCCGCCTCCGACCATCGCGACCACGGGCAGGCCGGTGACTTCGGAGAGGGGCGCGGGTCCGGGCATGGCGGCACGAGCGTAGCGGGCCGCCCCGGCCTCCCATGCCTAGAATCGTCCGGGTGCCCTCCCGCCGCGGCCCTTCCGCCCTGACCGGCAGGCGGGCCCGTCGTCGGCTCCGGGAGCTCGGCGCCTTCGGGACGGTGGGCGGGTTCGCCTTCCTCGTCGACATCGGTCTGTTCCAGCTGTTGTACGGACATCTCGGGTTCGGCGCGGTCACCGCCAAGACGCTGGCCACCCTGGTCTCCATGTCGGTGGCGTTCCTGGGCCACCGCAACTGGGCCTTCGCCCACCGGGACAGGACCACGATCCGCCGCTCGTTCGGCCTGTTCGCGCTCATCAACCTGTGCACCCTGGCGCTGGGCGCCGCCGTCATCTGGTTCGTGCGGTACCCGCTGGACCAGGAGGGGCTGCTGGTCATCCAGGCCGCCAACATCGCCTCGATCGGGCTGAACACCGCGCTGCGCTACACGGCCTACCGGCGGTGGGTCTTCCCCGCGGCGCCTCGTCCGGACGCCGTCGCCGCGTCCGAGCCGGCGCCGGCGCAGTCCGGCTCTGGTGACACGGTGCCGACGGCCACCCGCGAAGCCGTCTGACCGAGGGCGGCCGGGTCAGCCGGCGAGCCGGGAACCGTTCCGGCCGGGGACGACCTCCAGCCGGCTGGTGATGCGGGTGCGCAGCTCCTCCACGTGGCTGATGACGCCCACCGTCCGGCCACCCCGCCGCAGCTCGTCGAGCACGTTCATCACCGCGTCGAGGGCCTGCGGGTCGAGCGTGCCGAAGCCCTCGTCGACGAAGAGGCTGTCGATCTGCACCCCGCCGCTCTCCGCCGTGACGACGTCGGCCAGGCCGAGAGCCAGCGCGAGCGAGGCCATGAAACTCTCCCCGCCCGACAGCGTCTTGGTGGGCCGCCGGGTGCCGGTGTACTCGTC
>CADCUY010000334.1 GCA_902806005.1 uncultured Quadrisphaera sp.
GGACGACGTTCGTGAACGGCACGGGGACTTCCGCCCTGGCCACCGCGGGCACCGGCGACGTGCTCAGCGGGATGGCCGGGGCGCTGCTCGCCACCTCCGCCGTCACGGGCCTGCCGGCGGTCGAGGCGGCCGCGGTCGCCGCGCACCTGCACGGCCGTACCGGCCAGCTGGCGGCGCAGCGCGGACCACTGATCGCCGGGGACCTCGTCCGGCGGCTGCCCGAGGCCGTCGGCCGGGTCCGCGGGATCGGGCCGGCCGTCCTGGGAGACTCGGGGGCGTGACGACGACACCTGGAGCCGGCCGCGCCGAGGTGGTCGTCGACCTCGACGCGATCGCCGCGAACACCGCCGTCCTGCGCGAGCGGGTCGGCCGCCCGCTCATGGCCGTGGTGAAGGCCGACGGCTACGGCCACGGCCTGGTGCCCGCGGCCCGCGCCGTCCTGGCCGGCGGGGCGGACGCGCTGGGCGTCGCGGTGGTCGACGAGGCGATCGCCCTGCGTGCGGCCGGCGTCACCGCGCCGGTGCTCGCCTGGCTCAACGGCCCGGGCACGGACGTCGCCGCGGCGCTGGCCGCCGACGTCGAGCTGTCGGTCAACGCCGGCTGGGGCCTGGACGAGGTGGTCGCCGCCGCGCGCGCCGCGGGCCGGCCGGCCCGCGTGCACCTCGCCGTCGACACCGGGCTCTCCCGCGAGGGCGCCACCCCTGACCTCTGGCCCGACCTGGTCGCCGCGGCGGCGCGTGCCCAGGCCGACGGTGACGTGGCCGTGGTGGGGCTGTGGAGCCACCTGGCCTATGCGGACGCGCCCACGCACCCGACGATCGGCGCCCAGGTGAAGGTCTTCGAGGAGGCCCTCGCCGTCGCGCGGGGCGCGGGGCTGACCGACGCACGGCGGCACCTCGCCAACTCGGCGGCGACCATCGCGCTGCCCGGGACCTGGTTCGACATGGTGCGTCCCGGCATCGCCCTGTACGGGCTCGACCCGCTGGGCGGCGACCCCCGCCAGTACGGCCTGCGCCCCGCGATGACGGTGCGGGCCCAGGTGGCGCACACCAAGCGGGTGCCGGCCGGTGCCGGCGTCTCCTACGGGCACACGTACAGCACGGAGCGGGAGACGACGCTGGCCCTCGTGCCGGTCGGCTACGCCGACGGCATCCCGCGCGCGGTGGGGAACCGGGCGCCGGTGTGGGCCGCGGGCGCGCAGCGGCGGATCGCCGGCCGCGTGTGCATGGACCAGTTCGTGCTCGACCTCGGGGACGACGCCGTCTCCGCGGGCGACGAGGTGGTGCTGTGGGGCCCCGGCGACGACGGCGAGCCGACGGCGCAGCAGTGGGCCGACGCCGCGGACACCATCCACTACGAGCTGGTCACCCGCGTCGGTGGCCGCTTCACCCGCCGCTACGTCGGCACCGCCGGTTCGGTCTGATGGCCCGCGCACCGCAGCTCCCGCACCCCAGCGCGCACACCGTCGGCGTCGTCGGCGCCCTGGTCGGCCTGGCCGCCGCCGGGACGGCCGCCGGGGTCGCGCTCACCCGCATCGCCCGGCGCCGGCTGGACGTCGGCGGCCCCCGCCCGGCCGACCTGGCGGCCGTGCCCGACG
>CADCUY010000335.1 GCA_902806005.1 uncultured Quadrisphaera sp.
CCGGGCGGCCGGGCGGCCGGGCGGGTGGGCGCCGGCTGCGGGTCGGGGCGCCCGGCCGCCTCCGGTAGCCTCCTGCGGGCACCGCTGACGGGTGCCCGGCCGCACGCGACGGCCCCGGCACCGTCCGGGGCCCCACGAGAGCAGGAGCCCCGATGCCCGCAGTCGTGCTGATCGGCGCCCAGTGGGGTGACGAGGGCAAGGGCAAGGCCACCGACGTCCTCGGCTCCCGGGTCGACTACGTCGTCAAGTACAACGGCGGCAACAACGCCGGGCACACCGTGGTCGTCGGCGACCAGAAGTACGCCCTGCACCTGCTGCCCTCCGGCATCCTCACCCCCGGCTGCACCCCGGTGATCGGCAACGGCGTCGTCGTCGACCCGTCGGTGCTCTTCGAGGAGATCGACGGGCTCACCGCCCGCGGCGTCGACTGCTCGCGGCTGGTGGTCTCGGCGAACGCGCACCTGATCGCCTCCTACCACCGCACGGTCGACAAGGTCACCGAGCGCTTCCTCGGCTCGCGGAAGATCGGCACCACCGGGCGGGGCATCGGGCCCGCCTACGCCGACAAGATGAACCGCATCGGCCTGCGCGTGCAGGACCTGCTCGACGAGAAGATCCTCGCGCAGAAGGTGGCCGGCGCCCTGGAGACCCGCAACCACCTGCTGGTCAAGGTCTTCAACCGCCGGGCGATCACCGTCGAGGAGGTCGTCGACGACCTGATGTCGTACGCCGACCGGATGGCGCCGATGGTCGCCGACACCTCCCTGGAGCTCACGCGCGCGCTCGACCGCGGCGCCACCGTGGTCTTCGAGGGCGGGCAGGCGACGATGCTCGACGTCGACCACGGCACCTACCCCTTCGTCACCTCCTCCAGCGCCGTCGCCGCCGGGGCGTGCACCGGCTCCGGGGTGCCCCCGAACCGGATCGACCGGGTGGTCGGGGTGCTCAAGGCCTACGCCACCCGCGTGGGGGAGGGCCCCTTCCCCACCGAGCTGGACGGCGAGGCCGGCGAGGAGCTGCGCGTGCGCGGGGGCGAGTTCGGCACCACCACGGGCCGGCCGCGGCGCACGGGCTGGTACGACGTGCCGGTCGCCCGCTACGCGGCGCGGGTCAACGGGGTCACCGACTTCGTGCTCACCAAGCTCGACGTGCTCACCGGCTACGAGACCATCCCGGTCGCCGTCGCCTACGACGTCGGGGGGGTGCGCCACGACGAGATGCCGATGACGCAGACCGACGTCCACCACGCCACCCCCGTGTACGAGGAGTTCGAGGGCTGGAGCGAGGACGTCTCGGGCGCCCGCCGCTTCGAGGACCTCCCGCCCGCCGCGCAGCGGTACGTGCTGGCCCTCGAGGAGCTCTCCGGGGCCCGGATCTCGGTGGTCGGGGTGGGCCCGGACCGCGAGCAGAACGTCGTCCGGCACGACCTCCTCGGCCGGTGAGGGGGCTCGGCCGGTGAGCGACGGGCTCGCCGTCCTCGTCGTCGGCTCCGGCGCCCGCGAGCACGCCCTGGTGCGGTCGCTGCTGGCCGACGCCGGGGTGGCCCGGGTGTGGGCCGCCCCCGGCAACCCGGGCGTCGCCGCCGACCTGGCCGC
>CADCUY010000336.1 GCA_902806005.1 uncultured Quadrisphaera sp.
ACGCGGTCGGCGAGGTGACCGTGCACGACCTCGCCACCGGCGCCCGCACCGGGGCGCTCGAGCTGCCCGGGGTCGGCTCCGCGGGCGGGCTCGTGCGCCGCCCCGAGGGAGGGCACGAGGCGTGGTTCACCCACACCACGACCACGAGCCCGGCGCGGGTGCTGCGCTACGACGCGCTGACCGGCGCGCTGGAGGTCGAGGCGGAGCCGCCGGGCCTGGCCGCGCTCGGCGGTGCCCCGGCGGTGGAGACCCGGGTGCTCACCGCCACCAGCGCCGACGGCACGACCGTGCGGGTGCTGGTCGTGGCGCCGGCGGGCAGCACCGGCCCCGACGGCCGCCCGGACCGGCCGCGACCGACGGTGCTCTACGGCTACGGCGGCTTCGGGGTCTCCATGCGCCCGGGGTACTCCACGGGGGCGCTGGCCTGGGTGGAGGCCGGCGGGGTCTGGGCCACCGCGCAGCTGCGCGGGGGCGGCGAGGAGGGCGAGCAGTGGCGCCGCGACGGGATGCTCGAGCGCAAGCAGAACGTCTTCGACGACCACCTCGCCTGCGCCCGGGCGCTGGTGGAGCAGGGCTGGACCACGCCCGCGCAGCTGACCGCCTCCGGCGGCTCGAACGGCGGGCTGCTCGTCGGAGCGGCCCTGACCCAGGCGCCCGAGCTGTTCGGCGCGGTGCTGTGCTCGGCGCCCCTGCTCGACATGGTGCGCTTCGCCCGGCACGGCCTGGGCCGGCTGTGGGTGGGCGACTACGGCGACCCGGAGCGGCCCGAGGACCTGGCCTGGCTGCTGGCCTACTCCCCGTACCACCGCGTCACCCCGGGCACCGCGTACCCCGCGACCCTGTTCACCGTCTTCGACGGCGACTCGCGCGTCGACCCGCTGCACGCCCGCAAGATGTGCGCGGCCCTGCAGCACGCGACCAGCCTCGACCCGGCCGCCGCGCCGGTGCTCCTGCGGGCCGAGCGCGACGTCGGGCACGGGGCCCGCGCGGTCTCGCGGTCGGTGGGCCTGCTCGCCGACTCGCTGGCCTTCGCGGCGGCGCGGACCGGCCTGGACCTGGCGGCCCCGGCCTGAGCGGGCAGCCCGAGCGGACGGCCTGAGCGGGCAGCCCGGCCCGGACCGGCGGACCATGGAGGGCATGACGAGCGATCAGGACGACGCCGGCGCCGAGCGCCCCGCGGACACCAGCGCGGGGGCGGTCAGCGACGAGGCCCTGCCCACGGCCTCCGCGGGCGCCGACGGGCGGGCGCCCCTGGTGCTGGTCACGGGCGTGACCGGCTACATCGGGGGGCGGCTGGTGCCCGAGCTGCTGACCGCGGGCTACCGGGTGCGGGTGCTCGCCCGCAACGCCCGCCGGCTGAGCAGCCGCGAGTGGTTCGAGCGGGTGGAGGTCGCCGAGGCCGACGCCGCCGACACCGAGGCCCTGACCCAGGCGCTGGACGGCGTCGACGTGGCCTACTACCTGCTGCACTCCCTGGACATGGACCCCTCCTTCGCCGCGCGCGACCGCCGCCTGGCCCTGGGCTTCGGCAAGGCGGCCCGGGAGGCGGGCACCGGCCGGCTGGTCTACCTCGGCGGGCTCTACCCGCCCGACGAGAAGCTGTCGCTGCACCTGGAGAGCCGCAAGGAGGTCGAGGAGATCCTCCTCGCCAGCGGGGTCCCCACCACCGTCCTGCGCGCCGCCGTGATCATCGGCTCGGGCTCGGCGTCGTTCGAGATGCTGCGCTACCTGACCGAGCGGCTGCCGATCATCATCCGGCCCAAGTGGCTGGCGACCCGGATCCAGCCGATCGCGGTGCGCGACGTCCTGCGCTACCTCGTCGGCTCCGCGGCGATGCCCCGCGAGGTCAACCGCGGCTTCGACATCGGCGGCACCGACGTCATGACCTACCTGGACATGATGCAGACCTACGCCAGGGTCGCCGGGCTGCCCCCGCGACGCGCCATCCCGGTGCCGGTGTTCACGCCGGGCCTGTCGATCCACTGGATCAACACCGTCACCCCGGTGCCGCGCAGCATCGCCGGGCCCCTGGTGCACTCGATCATCCACGAGGTCGTCGCCAAGGAGCACGACATCGCCCAGTACGTGCCCGACCCGCCCGAGGGGCTGCTCGGGCTGCAGCGGGCGGTGGAGCTGGCGCTCAAGCGGGTGCAGGACTTCGAGGTCACCACCTCGTGGCGCTCGGCGTCGACGCCCGGCACCCCCAGCGACCCGCTGCCGACCGACCCCGACTGGGCGGGCGGCGCGCTGTACGTCGACGACCGCAGCAGCGTCGTCGACGCCACCCCCGACCAGCTGTGGAGCGTCATCCGCGGGATCGGCGGGGTCAACGGCTGGTACTCGTGGTCGCTGGGCTGGCGGGTGCGCGGCATCCTCGACCGCTTCGCCGGCGGCCCCGGCCTGCGCCGCGGCCGCGCCGACCCCGACCGCCTCGCCGTCGGCGACGCCCTGGACTGGTGGCGGGTGGAGGAGATCAGGGAGCGCGAGCTGCTGCGGCTGCGCGCCGAGATGCGGGTGCCGGGCCAGGCGTGGCTGGACCTGCTGGTCGAGACCGACGGCGGCAGCACCCGCTTCCGCCAGAAGGCGGTCTTCGCCCCCAAGGGCCTGGCCGGGTTCCTGTACTGGCAGGCGATCAAGCCCTTCCACGGCATCGTCTTCGGCGGCATGCAGCGCAACGTGGCCAAGGCGGCCGAGGCCGTGGAGCCGACCGGCCGGCGGACGGGCGGCGCGGCGCGCACCCACCCCGCCCCGGGCGGGGCGGCCGAGCCCACCGACGACCAGCAGAAGGAGAGCACGGGTGCTCGCTGAGACCAGCGCGACGACGGCGTCCGGCGCGGCGGGCGGCTCGCCGTCGGCCCCGGGCCGGGTGGTGTGGGTCACCGGGGCCAGCAGCGGCATCGGCCGGGCGATCGCCCACGCCTGCGCTCGGCGCGGGGACCGCCTGGTGCTCTCGGCGCGCGCCGAGGGCGTGCTCGAGCAGGTGCGCGACGAGTGCCGGGACCTCGGGGCGACCGGGGTGCTGCTCGCTCCGCTGGACATCTCCGACGCCGCCGCCGTGGACGCCGCCGCCCGCGCCGCGGTGAGCACCTTCGGCGGCCTCGACCTCGTGGTGCAGAACGCCGGCGTCGCCTCCTACGCCCGCGTCGAGGACGCCGACCCGGCCACCTTCGACCGCGTGGTCGAGGTGAACCTGCTCGGCGCCTACCGGGTGGCGGCGGCCGCGCTGCGGGTCTTCCGGGGCCAGCGCAGCGGCTCGCTGGTGGTCGTGGGCTCGGTGCTCGGGCGGGTCGCCGTGCCGTACATGGGCGCCTACATCGCCAGCAAGTGGGGGCTGCGCGGGCTGGTGCGGGTGCTGCGCACCGAGAACGCCGACGTGCGCGGGATCAGCATCACCCTCGTCGCCCCCGGCGGGGTCGACACCCCCATCTACGACGCCGCCGCGAACACCATCGGCCTGCGGCCGCGACCGCCCTTCCCCGTGGCCCGGCCCGAGAAGGTGGCGGCCACGGTGCTGCGGGCCGCGGAGTCGAGCCGGCGCGAGCTCGGGGTGGGGTGGGCGAACCCCGGCCTGGTGGCCGCCTCGGCGCTGCTGCCCGCGGTGTGGGACAGGGTCGCCATGCCCGCGATGCGGATCGGGGGGATCAGCCGCATCCGCACCAGCGCCGCGGAGCCGGCGCGCTCGGGCAACCTGCTCGCGCCGCGGCCGGCGCTGGAGCGGCTGCGCCGCGACCCGCGGGCCATGCCCGACGGCACGGCGTCGCCCCGCTCCTCGGCTCCCCTGGTGAACCGGCTGCGGCGCCGGGGCTGAGAGGCTGGTGCCGTGAGGGAGATCCCGCTCAGCGCCGCCCGGCGCGCGCCGGCCGCCGTGCCCGGCCGGCCGGCCGCGCCACCGGGGCAGCCGGGCCAGACGGGCCAGCCGGGCCAGACGGGCCAGGGCGGCGTGCCGGGCCAGCCCGACCCGGCGGCGCAGCAGTCGTTCTACGACGCCGTCGGCGGTCACGCGACGTTCGTGGCGCTGGTCGACCGGTTCTACGAGGGCGTCGCCGACGACCCGGTGCTGCGCCCGCTCTACCCCGAGCAGGACCTCACCGGCGCCCGCGAGCGGCTGACGCTGTTCCTCGAGCAGTACTGGGGCGGGCCGGGCACCTACTCCCAGTCGCGCGGCCACCCGCGGCTGCGGATGCGCCACGCCGGCTTCCGGGTGGGCCCGGCCGCGCGCGACGCGTGGCTGCGGCACATGCGCGAGGCCGTCGACGCCCTCGACCTGCCCCCGCTGCAGCACGGCCTGCTGTGGGACTACCTCGAGCGCGCCGCCCACTCGCTGCTGAACACCTTCGACGACTGACGACGGGCCCCTCACCCCGTCGCGGCGTGAGGCTCACCCTCCGGGGGGCGGGCCGCCGGCAGCCGTCGGCGGGGTCGCTGCGGCGGCCAGGCGGTCCGCGAGGGTCCGGACCATCTCGCGCAGGGCGTCGGGGCCCTCGACCTGGAACGGGACCCGCACCCCGGCCAGGACCCCCGGCACCCAGTCCAGGCGCTCGGCCCGCATCCTGACCCGGGACCAGCCCGGCTCCACCGGCCCGTCGTCGACGGTCACCAGGCCGGGCGGGAACAGCCCGGTGACCTCCTGGGCGCCGGCGCGGACCCGCAGGCGGACCTCGTGCCTCCAGGGAGCCTCGGCCAGGCCGGCGACGACCTGCCCGACGGGGTCGAACCCCTCGGGGACGTCGAAGGTGCCGGTGAGGGCGGTGGCCACCTCGACCCGGTCCACCCGGAAGGTGCGCAGCTCGCCGCCGGCGGCGTCGGCGGCGCTGAGGTACCAGCGGCCGGCGTGGGCGACGATCCCGTAGGGGTGCACCGTGCGCCGGGTGCGCCGGCCGCCGGCTGCGGTGTGGTGCAGGGCGACCGGCCGCCGGTCGCGCGCGGCTGCTGCGAGGGCCAGCAGCACCCCGGCCTGCGGCGTGGTCGTCACGGGCTCGGCGCCGCTCGCGCCGGTGGTCTGCAGCAGCGCCTCCAGGCGGCGGGCCAGGGCGACGGGCAGGACGCGGCGGATCTTCGACGCCGCCGTCTCGACCACGGCGGCGGAGGAGACCGCGAGGGCGGCCCGCTGGCTGGCGGCCAGACCGAGCAGGACGGCGAGCGCCTCCTCGTCGGTGAGCATGAGGGGGGGCACCCTGTACGCGGGGGCGAGGCGGATGCCGCCGTGGGGGCCCCGCACCGACTCCACGGGGATGTCGAGGTCGGTCAGGTGGGCGACGTAGCGGCGCACCGTCCGCTCGTCGACGCCCAGCCGCTCGGCCAGGTCGGTCACGGTGCGCGTGCGGCTGCTGGACTGCAGCAGCTCGAGCAGGGCCAGCACGCGCGCGGTCGGACGAGCCACCGGGTGATCCTCCCCCAGTACCGGGCGGATCGTGTCCGGTACCGGTCCTAGCGTCGGGCTCATGACCACCCCCACGCAGGTCCCGACCACCTCCCCCCGGCTCGTCTCCGTGCGGTTGATCACCGAGGACGTCGCCCGCCTGGTCGCCTTCTACGAGCAGGTCGCGGGCGTGCCCGCGCAGTGGTCGACCCCGGACTTCGCCCAGGTGGGCACCGCGGTGGGCGCGCTGGCGATCGGGAGCACCAGGACGGTGGCCCTCGCCGGAGCCGGCGCGGCGCGGTCCGCGGACGCCCTCACCGCGATCATCGAGTTCCTCGTCGCCGACGTCGACGCCGAGCGCGCGCGGCTGGACGGGGTCCTGACCGACGTCGTCATGGAGCCGACCACGATGCCGTGGGGCAACCGCTCGCTGCTGTTCCGCGACCCCGACGGCACCCTGGTCAACCTCTTCACGCCCGTCACGCCGGACGCCGTCGCGCGAGCCGGCGGCTGAGGAGCAGCGGCACCCCTGGGGATCCTCGCCCGGGGGGCCCGCCGCCGCGGCGGCACGCCCGGCGGTCGCCTCAGCGCAGCAACGACCCCGGGGGGCGCGCCAGCACGTGCCCGACCGGGGTGCTGAGCCGCCACCACGGTCCGCTGCGCGCCAGCGCCGGCGCGCCGCCGGGCTGGTCGGCGCGGTCGAGGAAGCCCAGCACGTCCGCCGCCATGGCCGCCCCGGCCGGCAGCCCCGC
>CADCUY010000337.1 GCA_902806005.1 uncultured Quadrisphaera sp.
CGTGGCCGACGACGCCGCGCACCGCCCGCTGCCGGTCACCCGCCTGGGGTGCACCGCGGCCGGCTCCCGCTTCTCGGGCGTGGTGCTCTCGTGAGCGGCGCGGGCGAGCGGGTGCCGGGCCACGGGCCGGCCGACCCGCAGGGCTACTCGGTCACCGCGGTGGCCGGCGGGTACGCCTGGACCCGCCGGGCCGACGGCGTGACCAGTGCGCCGCACCCCACCCGCGCCGAGGCCGTCGCCGCGGCCCGCCGGGACCGCGAGGCCCAGGAGTCCTGAGCGGCGCTCCGTCCGGCTGCACCACGACCGTCACCCGGCGTCACGGAGCCGAAACCTGGGCACGGCAGCCTCCAGCTCGTCGTCCCGTCCGCTCCTCGAGCGCCCGGGACCACCCTCATCGACCCCCGACACCCAGGAGGTGGGCCCGTGTCGTACGTGAGCCCCTCGGTCTTCGTCACCACGATGGTCGACACCGGCCAGGCCAAGGTCCTCATGTCCACCCGCGACACCGTGATCCGCGCGTACATGGCCGGGGCCGTCCTCGCCCTCGCGGCCGCGTTCGCCGTGACGGTCACCGTGCAGACCGGCTCGGCGATCGTCGGGGCGCTGCTCTTCCCGGTCGGGTTCGTGATGCTGCACCTGCTCGGCTTCGACCTGCTGACGGGGGTCTTCACCCTCGTGCCGCTGGCCCTGATCGACCGGCGGCCCGGGGTCACGGTGCGCTCGATGCTGCGCAACTGGGGCCTGGTCTTCCTCGGCAACCTCGCCGGTGCCATCACCGTGGCCGTGATCATGGCCGTGATCGTGACCTTCGGGTTCTCCACGCCCCCCGACGAGGTCGGCCAGCGGCTGGGCGAGATCGGCGCGGCGCGCACGGTCGGCTACGCCGAGCACGGCGCAGCCGGGATGCTGACCCTGTTCCTGCGCGCGGTGCTGTGCAACTGGATGGTCTCCACCGGCGTCGTCGGGGCGATGATGTCGACCAGCGTCTCGGGCAAGGTCATCGCCATGTGGATGCCCATCCTGCTGTTCTTCTACATGGGCTTCGAGCACTCGATCGTCAACATGTTCCTCTTCCCCTCCGGGCTCCTCCTCGGCGGCGACTTCTCGGTCGGCGACTACCTGGTGTGGAACGAGGTCCCCACCGTCCTCGGCAACCTCGTCGGCGGTCTGACGTTCGTGGGGCTCACCCTGTACGCCACCCACGCCCGCACGGGGCCACGGCGCGACGCTGCTCCCCCGGTCGTGCGGCTGCCGGCCGAGGCGCCGGTGGCCACGTCGGCCGTGCCGGCCGCGCGATGAGCGGGGCGGGCGCGATCCTCCCGAGGTCGGAGGCCGCCGACCTCGTCGTCGCGGCCCGGGTGCGGCGGGGCCTGAGCTGGGCGCAGGTGGCCGCCGAGGTCGGCGCTCCGGTGGTGTGGACGACGGCGGCGCTGCTCGGCCAGCACCCCATGAGCGCCGAGCAGGCGGCCGCGGCGTGCGCGCTGCTCGGCCTCGACGACGCGGTGGCCGAGAGCCTGCGCCAGCAGCCCTCGCGCGGCAGCGACCCCGCGCGGATGGCCGACCCCACGGTGTACCGCTTCGTC
>CADCUY010000338.1 GCA_902806005.1 uncultured Quadrisphaera sp.
GCTACGAGGTGCGCGACCAGGAGGTCGGCATCCTCGCCACCAGCGCGTTCGCGCTGCACGGGGCCCGGCTGTGGCGCCAGCTCACCGACCGCGTGACGCTGCTGCACCACACCGCCCCGGAGCTCACCGCCGACGAGCGCGAGGAGCTCGACGCGCGCGGCGTCACCGTCGTCGAGGGGGTGGTCGAGGCCCTGGAGGTCACCGGCGACCGGCTGACCGGGGCCCGGACGGCGGACGGCCGCGTCGTGCCGCTGGACGCCCTGGTGGTGGCCCCGCGGATGCTGGCCCACGACGCGGTGCTGGCCTCGCTCGGCGTCGTCGCCGAGGACCACCCGATGGGCGTGGGCACGATGGTGCCCGCCGACCCCACCGGCCTGACCTCGGTGCCCGGGGTGTGGGTGGCGGGCAACGTCGCGAACCCCGTGGCGCAGCTCAACGGCGCCGCCACGGCGGGCACGATGGCCGGGGCGATGATCAACGCCGACCTGGTCGCCGAGGAGGTGGCCGCCGCGGTGACCGCCCATCGCGCGGGCCGCGCCGAGCTGGTGGCGGCGCCGTGAGCGCCCACCAGCACGGCCACGGGCAGAGCCAGGGGCACGGCGAGCACCCCGTCGACGAGGCCTCCTGGGACGAGCGCTACCGCTCGGCCGACGCCATCTGGAGCGGCAGCCCCAACCCGGTGCTGGTGGCGGAGGCGGCCGCCCTGCCCACCGGCCACGCGCTCGACGTCGGCGCGGGCGAGGGCGCCGACGCCATCTGGCTCGCCACCCAGGGGTGGCACGTGGACGGCCTCGACATCTCCTCGGTGGCCCTCCAGCGCGCCGCGGCGCACGCCACCGCGGCCGGGGACGGCGTGGCCGAGCGGATCGCCTGGCTGCACGCCGACCTCACGGACTGGACGCCGCCGCACGCCTACGACCTGGTCTCGGCGCACTACATGCACCTGCACCAGCCCGAGCAGGACGTCGTCCACCGCGCCCTGGCGGCGGCGGTCGCGCCCGGCGGCACGCTGCTCGTGGTCGGGCACGCCATCGCCGACCTCGAGGACCCGACCGACGCCGGGCGGCGGCCGCGGATGTTCACCGCCGCCGACGTCGCCGCGGTGCTCGAGCCCGGCGCGTGGGACGTGCACGTCGACGAGCACCGCCCGCGCCCCCGCACGGTGCAGCCCGGGACGACGATCACCATCCACGACGCGGTGCTCCGGGCCCGGCGGATCGGGTGAGCCCGGCGGATCGGCTGAGCCCGGCCGCGCGGCTCAGCTTGGCGGCGCTCCTCAGGCGGCGAGCAGCATGGCCAGCACGGCGGTGTCGGGGTCGCTCGCCGGGTCGATCCCGACCCGGCTGACCAGCTGGCTCATCTCCCCGCTGGCCTCCGCCTCGACCCAGGCCGCGCGGTGCTCCAGGCCGAGGTGCGGCAGGCCGGGCAGCAGCACGCAGCCGGAGGCCGAGCCCGCGGCCTCGGGCAGGCTCGGGCGCGACTCGGCCGGGGGGTGCAGCAGCAGCACGGCGGCGGGCATCGGGTCGGCGAGCTCCCCGGGGGCGGGAGCACCGGCGCCGATGACGGGCCCCGCCAGCGCGATCAGGCCCACCGCGCCCGGGTGGTCGGTGCGCGGCACCCCGTCCAGGGCGTGGAAGACCGCCGTGGTGGGCACCATCCCGGGCACGGCGGCGAGGCGGACGGCGAGCAGCAGCACCTGGGCCCACTCGCGGGTGGTCTCGGGCCACCGCCCGGCGACGAGGAAGCCGCCCAGGCCGCCGTCCCCGCGCTGCAGCGGCGCCACGCTCACCCGGTGGCGGTCACGGTCACGGTCGAAGGGATCGCTGCCCTGCTCCATGGCTCATCATGCGGCACACCGGCACCAGCGCAGCGGTGCCGCGCCGGGATCGGACCAGCCGGTGCGGCATCCGTGACGCGCCGGGCGCCGGCAGTGGCCGCAGACTGGGCCGAACGGCACCCCGACGAGAGGCGGACGCGTGATCACCTGGTTCCTCGAGGACGTCATCGGCGGGCTCGTGCGCCTGCTCGGGCGGTCGTCCCGGCGGCGCGGGCGGCGCGCTCCCTGACACCACCCGTCCGGCCTGTTACTGGTACTCCCGGTACCGGGTAGTCTCCTCCACGGCCCGGCGCTGTCGCCGGCCCGCGACGAGGAGGTCACGTGAACGCCGCCCCCACCACCGACGCACCCCCGGCCCGGCCCGGCCCGCCGCAGGCCCGGACCCTGCGCGACGTCGTCTTCGTCGACGGCGTCCGCACCCCCTTCGGCCGCGCGGGCGAGAAGGGCATGTACGCCCAGACCCGCGCCGACGACCTCGTCGTCCGCTGCCTGCGCGAGCTCCTGCGCCGCAACCCGACCCTCCCCCCGGCGCGGGTCGACGAGGTGGCCATCGCCGCGACGACCCAGACCGGCGACCAGGGCCTCACCCTCGGCCGCTCGGCGGCCCTGCTCGCGGGGCTGCCCACCAGCGTGCCCGGGTTCGCCATCGACCGGATGTGCGCCGGCGCCATGACCGCGGTGACCACCACGGCCTCCGGCATCGCCGCCGGCGCCTACGACGTCGTCATCGCCGGCGGCGTCGAGCACATGGGCCACCACCCCATGGGCTCCGGCCTCGACCCGAACCCCCGCCTGGTCGCCGAGCGCATCGTCGACCCCAGCGCCCTGGTCATGGGCGCGACGGCGGAGAACATCCACGACCGCTACCCGCACCTGACCAAGGACCGCGCCGACGCGTTCGCCGTGCTCAGCCAGCAGCGCTACGCCGCCGCCGTGGCCGCCGGCAAGGTGCAGGCCGACCTCGTGCCCACCGCCACCCGGCACGCCGAGGCGGGCTGGGGCCTGGCCACGGCCGACGAGCCGCCGCGCCCGGGCACCACGGTGGAGGACCTGGCCATCCTGCGGACGCCGTTCCGCGCCGCCGGGCGGGTCACCGCGGGCAACGCCGCCGGCCTCAACGACGGCGCCACCGCGTGCCTGCTCACCTCGGCGCAGACCGCGCAGGAGCTCGGCCTCACCCCGCGGATGCGCATGGTCGGCTTCGCCTTCGCCGGGGTCGAGCCCGAGGTGATGGGCGTGGGCCCGGTGCCCGCGACCGAGAAGCTGCTCGCCCGCACCGGCGTCGGCATCGACGAGGTCGGCCTGATCGAGGTCAACGAGGCCTTCGCCGTCCAGGTGCTGGCCTTCCTCGACCACTTCGGCATCGCCGACGACGACCCGCGGGTCAACCCGTGGGGCGGCGCGATCGCCGTCGGCCACCCGCTGGCCTCCTCCGGCGTGCGCCTGATGACCCAGCTGGCCCGGCACTTCGAGGAGCGCCCCGACGTGCGCTACGGCCTGACGACGATGTGCATCGGCATCGGCATGGGCGGCGCCGTGCTGTGGGAGAACGCCGGCCACGACGGAGGGGACGCCCGATGACCGCCACCACCGACCGGCGCACCGAGGCCGTGGCGCCGGAGGCCCTGGTCACTGCCGGCAGCAGCGAGCGGGTCACCCGCTTCCCGGTGCGCGTGGTCGACCTCGGCCTGTTCGTCCCCGGCGCCGGGCACCTGGCCCTGGTGACCATGGACAACGGCCTGGACCACACCAGGCCGACCACCCTCGGGCCCGCGGGCCTGCTCCAGATGCGCGCGGCGCTGGACGCCGTCGAGGCCCTGGTCGAGCAGGGCCGGGTCGCCGCGGTGGCGATCACGGGCAAGCCGTTCGTCTTCGCCGCCGGCGCCGACCTCACGGACGTCACCTCGATCACCACGCGCGCGCAGTCCCTGGCGATGGCGCGCCTCGGCCACGACCAGCTGCGCCGGCTCGGCGAGCTCCGCGGGCCGGGCGGCGCCCCGGTGCCGAGCTTCGCCCTGGTCAACGGCGTCGCCCTCGGCGGCGGCCTCGAGGTGGCCCTGCACTGCACCTACCGCACCGTCTCGACCGCGGCCGCGCGGATCGCGCTGCCCGAGTGCGCCCTCGGCCTGGTGCCCGGCTGGGGCGGCACGCACCTGCTCCCCCGCCTGGTCGGCGTCGAGCGGGCCCTCCAGGTGGTCGTCGCGAACCCGCTGGCCACCAACCGGATGCTCACCGGCCCCCAGGCCGTCGAGCTGGGGATCGGCGACGTCCTGCTCGAGCCCGCCGACTTCGTCGAGGAGTCGCTGCGCTGGGCCGCGCGCGTGCTCACCGGCGACGTCGTCGTCGACCGCCCCGACCACGCCGCCACCACGAGCGCCGAGGCGTGGGACGGCGCCGTCGAGGCCGCCCGGCGGACGGTGAGCGCCCGGCTCCACGGCGCCGCCCCCGCGTACGAGCACGCGCTCGACCTGGTGGCCCGCGCCCGCACCGACGCGGGGCCGGAGGGCCGCGACGCCGGCTTCGCCGCGGAGGACGCGGTGCTCGCCGAGCTGCTGGTCTCCGAGGAGTTCCGCTCCGGGGTCTACGCCTTCGACCTCACCACCCGTCGCGCCAAGCGCCCCGCCGGCGCCCCCGACCCCGGCCTGGCGAAGCCGGTCGCGAAGGTCGGCGTGGTCGGCGCCGGGCTCATGGCCAGCCAGCTGGCGCTGCTGTTCGTGCGCCGGCTGAAGGTGCCCGTGGTGCTCACCGACCTCGACGCCGAGCGGGTCGCCGCCGGGGTCGCCCGGGTGCACGGCGAGATCGCCGCGCTGGCCGGCAAGGGCCGGATCAGCGCCGACGCCGCGCAGCGCCTCACCGCGCTGGTGAGCGGCTCGACGTCGTCCGCGGAGGCCTTCGCCGGCGCCGACTGGGTGATCGAGGCCGTCTTCGAGGACCTCGCGGTCAAGCGGACCGTGCTCGCCCAGCTGGAGGCCGTGGTCTCCCCCGAGTGCGTGCTGGCCACCAACACCTCGTCGTTGTCGGTCACGGCGATGGCCGAGGGCCTCGCGCACCCCGAGCGGGTGGTCGGGTTCCACTTCTTCAACCCCGTCGCGGTGCTCCCCCTGGTGGAGGTGGCCCGCACGCCGGCCACCGACGACGCGACGCTGGCCACGGCCTTCGCGGTGGGCAGGCAGCTCGGCAAGTCGTGCGTGCTGGTCCGCGACGCCCCGGCGTTCGTGGTCAACAGGCTGCTGATGCGGATGATGGGCGAGGTGCACGCCGCCTTCGACGAGGGCACCCCCGCCGAGGTCGCCGACACCGCCCTCGACCCGCTCGGCCTGCCGATGACCCCGTTCGCCCTGCTGCGGCTGGTGGGCCCGGCGGTGGCCCTGCACGTGCAGGAGACCCTGCACGCGGCGTTCCCCGACCGGTTCGCGCCGTCGCCGAACATCGCCCGGATCGTCACCGCCGGCCTGCCCGGCTTCTGGGCCGACGGCTCGGGCGCGCAGCTCGACCCGCGGGTGGCGGAGCTCCTCGTCGTCGGCGACGCCCCCTCCACCGCGGAGCAGGTGCGCGAGCGCGCGCTGGCCGCCCTGGCGCAGGAGGCCCGGCTGATCCTCGACGAGGGCGTCGTGGCCGACCCGCGCGACGTCGACCTGTGCCTGCTGCTCGGGGTGGGCTGGCCCGGCCACCTCGGCGGCCTGCTGCCGTACCTGGACCGGTCGGGGGTCGCCGAGCGCGCCACCGGACGGCGCTTCCTGCCGCCCGGCGTCGCCTCGGTGCCCGTCGGAGGCTGAGCCGGGCGCACACTGGGGCGTGCAGCAGCGACGGTCACGGCGCCGCTCGCGCTGGCTGCTCGCCGTGGCCGTCGTGCTCGCGGTGGCCGTCGTCGCCGGGGCGCTCGTGCTGCCGGGGCTCGACCGCCGGGCCCGCCAGGCCGCCGCCGCCGCGGTGGCCGAGCAGGTGCAGCGCGAGCTCGGGCTCCCCGAGCCGCCCGTGGTGACCATCCGCGGGCGCTGGTTCCTGCTCCAGGCCCTGACCGGGCGCTACCCCGAGGGCTGGCTCAGCGCCCCGGTGGTGACCCAGCAGGGCGCCACGGCCCGCGACGTCCACGTGCAGCTGCACGACGTCCGGGTGCCGCGGGGCGTGCTGCTCGGCCGCGGCGGGGCGGTGGACGTCGGGTCGGGCACCGCCCGGGCGCTGGTGCCGCGGGCGGAGGTCGAGGCGCGCGCCAGCGCCAGCGCCGGCCGCCCCGTGGCGCTGGC
>CADCUY010000339.1 GCA_902806005.1 uncultured Quadrisphaera sp.
GGGTCACCGCGCTGACCACCCCGGCCGGCCCCGTCGCGGTCGCCCCGCCGCACCGCGCGGCGGCGTGGCACGAGGCCTGGCGGTCCTGGGCGCAGCCTCGGGGGTCTGCTGGCTGATGGCGGCGCGCTCGGCGGACGGGGGCGGCTCGGCCCTCACCAGCATGCTGGCTCAGGATCCGACACGCCGACGCCGCCGGACCGGCCTCCCGCTGCCGCAGCATCCTGGTGAGGCCCTGGTGCGCGGCCGGGGCTGCACCGGGTGCCCTGCGGTGCCCCTGCCGCCCTCAGCCGACCGGCCGGTTGCGGTAGCGCGGGGCCAGCTCGGGCGCGGCCACCTGCATCCGCACCGGGGGCAGGCCGCGGGCCACGAGGTCGAGGTCGTCGAGCACCATCTCGCCGATCTCGGCGAAGGCCTGCGGGATCCCCCCGGCCCGGTGCGCGGAGAGCACCAGCCCCTCGAGGCGCCGGGCCCGGTCGCCGGGGGGCACCGGCTCCACCGGCCACACGTCGACCGCCGCGAGCAGGCGCCCGGCCTCCACCCGGTCGAGCAGCGCCTCGTGGTCGACCACGGCGGCGCGGCTGACCAGCACCAGCCGGGCGCCGTCGGGCAGCAGGTCGAGCTCGCGGGCGCCGAGCAGGTGCTCGCTCTCGGCGGTGGCCGTGGCGAGCACGAACAGGAACCGGCTCGCGGCCAGCACCTCGTCCAGGCCCGCGGGGGCGATGCCCTCCGCGCGGAGCACGCTGGGCGGCAGCCACGGGTCGTGGGCGCGGACCACGGGGGCGAACGGCACCAGCAGCGGGTGCAGGGCCCGCCCGAGGTTGCCGAAGCCGACCAGGCCCACGTCGGCGCCGCGCAGCAGCACCGCGTCGGCGGTGGAGGCGGAGACGTACCGCTCGGTGCCGGCGCGGAAGGCCCGGTCCTCGCGGCTGATGCCGCGGGCCAGGTCGAGCGCCAGGCCGAGGGCCAGCTCGGCCACGGCCTGGGCGTACGCCGGGCCGCAGCCGAGCACCCGGACCCCGCGGGCGGCGCACGCCGCGTAGTCGACGTTCGGGAAGAAGTTGCCTTCCACGTTGAGCACCGCCCGCAGGTGGGGCGCGGCGGCCAGGCGCTCGGCGCCGAGGTCGGGCTGGCCGATCACGGCCAGCGCGCGGGGCAGGGCGGCGTCGAGCGCCTCCGGCCGGGCGTCGTCCTCGAGGTCGACCACCTCGTACCGCTCATGGAGCCGGCGCAGGGTGTCGGGGGTGAAGATCCGGTCGGTGCGCTGCGGCGCCGGCGCCAGCACGACGACGGGGCGGTCGGGCTCGTGCGGGGTCATCGGTCCTCCGGGGTCTCGAGGGGGTCCAGCGGCCAGGCGTGCTTGGGGTAGCGCCCCCGCAGCTGGGCGCGCACCTGGGCGTAGGGCCCGCGCCAGAACGAGGGCAGGTCGGCGGTCACCGCCACGGGCCGCCCCGCCGGGGAGAGCAGGTGCAGCACCACGGGCACCCGGCCGTCGAGCACCCGCGGCGCGGCGTCCCAGCCCAGCACCGCCTGCAGGCGCACGGCGGCGACGGGTGCGGCGGGGTCTGCGTAGTCG
>CADCUY010000340.1 GCA_902806005.1 uncultured Quadrisphaera sp.
CGCGGCTGCCGGGGGCGGTCCCTACGCGGTGCCCGCCGGACTGGCGCGCCTGGTGCGCACCGCGATGCCGCGCTGCACCGCGCCGGGGTGCTCGGTGCCGGCGAGCCGCTGCGACCTCGACCACGCGGCGCCGTGGCCTCAGGGCCCGACGTGCGCCTGCAACCTGCACCCCCTGTGCCGCACCCACCACCGGATGAAGACCGTCCGGGGCTGGTCGGTCCGCCGAGGCGGTCCCGGCGGGCGCAGCGCCACCTCGGTGTGGACCTCGCCGCTCGGCCACGTCTACGAGACGGTGCCCGAGGTGGGGTGGGCGGGCTCCACCGGCTCCTGGCCCACCGGGCGCGGCCGGCCACGACGACGCGGCACGGCCGGGGCCGACGCGAACCCGCCGCCACCGTCCGCGAGCGCCGAGCCACCCCCACCGCGACCGTCCCACGACGACCCTCCGCCGTTCTGAGCGGTCCTCCGGCAGGCGCCCACCGCCGTTCCGAGCGGCGCTGCGGTGGGCGTCAAGATCGGCGGGCGGCTCCGCCGGAGGCCGGGAACACTGCTCCGGTGAGGCTCCTCCGCCTGCCCGGGACCTATCCGGCGCAGGGCGACACCAGCCTGCTCGCCGGCGTCGTCGAGACCAGCGGCCTGGCCGGTGGCCGCCGCGTCCTGGACGTCTGCACGGGGGGCGGGGCCCTGGCGCTCGTCGCCGCCCGCGCCGGCGCCCGTGCCGTCACCGCGGTCGACCTGTCGGCGCGCTCGGTGCTCACCGCCCGCCTCAACGCCGCCCTGCACCGGCGGCGGATCTCGGTGCGGCGCGGCGACCTCTTCGGCCCGGTCGCCGGCCAGCGGTTCGGCCTCATCACCGCCAACCCGCCGTACGTCCCCGCCCCGGACCACGCGCTGCCCCGGCACCGCATCGACCGCTGCTGGGACGCCGGCCCGGACGGCCGGGCCCTGCTCGACCGGATCTGCGCCGCCGTCCCGCAGCTGCTCGACGACGACGGGGTGGTCCTCGTGACGCACTCGGTGGTCGCCGACCCCGCCGCGACGGTGCGGCAGCTGCGCGAGGGCGGCCTCGGCGCCAGGGTGGTCGCCCGCCTCGAGCAGCCCTTCGGGCCCGTGCTCACCCGGCGCGCGCCGCTGCTCGAGGAGCGGGGCATGATCGAGGCGGGTCAGCGGTGCGAGGAGGTCGTGGTGGTCGCCGGGTGGACGGCGGCCGCTGCCGGAGCCGGCACCTCCGGGCTGCTGGACGGGACGGGGGAGCAGCGTGCCGCCTGAGCCGCCGACGCCCGCCCCCGGACCCCCGCCGTCGCGACCCGCGCGCGTCGTCCTGACGGGCGACGGCCCCGTGCTGCTCGAGGGCCCCGTCGAGATCGAGCTCCCCGACGGGCGGCGCGTGCTCTCCGAGCGGCCGGTGACCGCGCTGTGCGTCTGCGGCAACAGCCGCCGCTACCCCGTCTGCGACACCAGCCACCGCCGCCGCGTCCGCGGCGCCCCCGAGGAGGACCGATGAGCGCCCCGACCACGCCCGCACCCGTCAGCGCGCCGACCGTGCCCGCGCCGACCGTGCCCGCGCCCGCC
>CADCUY010000341.1 GCA_902806005.1 uncultured Quadrisphaera sp.
CTGGCGCTGGCCGCCGTAGAGCGAGGTGCCGCGCTCGCCGACCTCGGTGTCGAGCCCGGCGGGCAGCTCCCGCACGAAGCCGTCGGCGCGCGCCGCGGCCAGCGCGGCCCAGACGGCGTCGTCGCCCAGCCCCTCCAGCCCGAGGGCGACGTTGCCGCGCACCGTGTCGTCGAAGACGAACACCCCCTGCGGCACCAGGGCCGCCGAGCCGGCGAGCGCGCCGTCGGAGAGCTCGGCGACGTCGACGCCGTCGAGCACGACCCGCCCGGTCGCGGGGTCGACCAGGCGCAGCAGCAGCCCGGCCAGGGTCGACTTGCCCGCGCCCGTGGGCCCGACGACGGCCACGGTGGTGCCGGCCGCGACGTCGAGGGTGACCGCGTCGAGCGCCGGCGGGTCGTCGGCGCCGGCGGCGGCGTGGCGCACGGTGACGGCCTCGACACCGACGTCCGCGGGGCGCCCGGCGGCGGCGCCGGGCAGGGCCGTGACGTCGTGGTCGACCTCGCGGACGGGGGCGGAGAGCACCTCGTCGAGCCGGGCGTGCCCGACGACGGTGCGGGGCAGGTCGGAGAGCACCCAGCCCACCGCGCGCACGGGGAAGGCCAGCAGCGTCAGCAGGTAGGCCACCTGCACGACGTCGCCCGCCGAGGAGGCGCCGCTGGCGATCCGCAGCGTGCCCACGCCGAGCACCGCCAGAGCGCCGAGCGCGGGCAGCGCCTCGATGACGGCGTCGAAGGCGCCGCGGGTGGCGCCGGCGCGGGTGTTGGCGTCGCGCAGGCGGGTGGCGGCGTCGGTGAAGCGCTCGAGCTCGACCTCGCGCCGGCCCAGCACCTTGACCACCAGCGCGCCCTCGAAGCTCTCGTGGGCGACCCCGGCGACCTCCCCGCGCAGGGCCTGCACCCGGGCGATCAGCGGGCTGACCCGCCGCTGGTACAGCGCGGAGCCCGCGGCGACCAGCGGCACGACGGTCAGCGCCACCGCGGCCAGCACGGGGTCGGCGGCCACCATGAACCCCGCGGCGGCCAGCACCATGAACACGGTGCCGATGGCGAACGGCAGCGGCGCCAGCACCTGCCACGTGGTGTCGACGTCGGAGCCGGCGGTGCTCAGCAGCCGCCCGGTGGGCCGGGCGTGGTGCCAGGCCAGGGGCAGGTCGAGGTAGCGGCGGGTGACCCGGCGCCGGTAGTCGGCCTGGACCGAGAACATCGTCACCCCGGCGGCGATCCGCCGGGCGAACTGGCTGAGGGCGCTGACCGCGGCGATCAGGGCCAGGACCGCGCCGGCGCGCCACACGTCACCGGTGGAGACGGCGGGCGCGGCACCGCGGCCGAGATCGGTCAGGGCGGGCACGATGACGGACTGCGTGGTGCGCCCCACCCACCACCCGGTGGCCGCGCCCGCCACGCCGTAGACCGCGCCGGCGAGCGCCGCGAGGGCGAAGACGGTGCGCCGCGGGCGCAGGCCCTCGCGCAGGACGACCACGGCCCGGCGGAAGGACCCGGGGGCCTGGCGAACCACCCGGTCACGTTCTCACACGGCTCCGACACCGCCGCGCCGCGGGCGGGGCCGCGTCG
>CADCUY010000342.1 GCA_902806005.1 uncultured Quadrisphaera sp.
GCTGCTGCTCAGCGAGCAGGACTGCCTGCCGGCCGCCACCGGGGCCGCGCTCGCCGCCCTGGGGGCGGGATCGGTGACGGCGCTCGGCGGGACGGCGGCGCTCAGCGACGCCGCGGCGTCCGGGGCGCCCTGCGGCGCTCCTGTCCCGACGCCCGCACCCGGGCCGCCCGCCGCCGACCTCGACTGACCCGACGTCGCTCCGAAGGCCGAGGCGCAGGCGACCTCCGACCGGCACCACCCGGCCCACGGCGACGTCCACCGGCTCGACGCCGACGGTGACCCGGAGGCCTGCCCGTCGGTTCCCGGCTGAGTAGACTAAGGAGATGACCAGCTCCATCGTCGGCGTGCACGAGGCCAAGACGCACCTCTCGCAGCTGCTCGAGCGCGTGGAGCGCGGCGAGGAGGTGCGCATCGCACGGCGCGGCAAGGTGGTGGCCCACCTGGTCGCCCCGCCGCCGTCGACCGAGAGGCGGCTGGGCCTCGACGTCGGGCGCCTGCACATCGCCGACGACTTCGACGCCCCGCTGCCCGACGACGTCCTCGACAGCTTCCACCGGTGAAGCTGCTGCTCGACACCCACGTGCTGCTCTGGGCCCATGGCGCACCCTCGCGGCTGTCCCGAGTGCAGGACCTGGTGATGGACGGAGCCAACGACCTCGTCGTCTCCGCGGCCACAGCGTGGGAGATCGCCATCAAGGTGGGTCTCGGCAAGCTGGTGCTCACCGAGGCGGCGCACACGTGGGTGCCCTCGCGGATCGCGGCGATGGGCGCCGCCTCCTTGCCGATCAGCCAGGTCCACGCGCTCGCGGTGGCCGACCTCCCGCCGCACCACCGCGATCCCTTCGACCGGATCCTCATCGCCCAGGCCAGGACGATCGGCGCGTCACTGGTGACGGCCGACGCCGCCTTCGAGGCCTACGACGTCGATGTGGTGCGGGTGTGACCCGGGGTCCGCACCGCAACGACCCCGCCGTCGTCGCGCGGCTGCTCGCCACGCCCGGGCGCTGGGCCGTGGTCGGGCTGTCGACCGACGAGAGCCGCACCGCCCACGGCATCGCCGCCTTCGTCCAGGGCCTCGGCCACACGATCGTGCCGGTGCACCCGCGCGCCGAGACCGTGCACGGCGAGCGCGGGTACGCCAGCCTCGCCGACGTGCCCGGGCCGGTCGACGTCGTCGACGTGTTCGTCAACAGCGCCCGCGCCGGGGCCGTGGTCGACGACGCGATCGCCGTCGGCGCCCGCGCCGTCTGGCTCCAGCTGGGGGTGGTCGACGAGGCCGCCGCAGCCCGCGCCCGCGAGGCCGGGCTCGACGTCGTGATGGACACGTGCCCCGCGATCGAGGCCAGGAGAGCCGACCCTCGTCTACCGTGACGTCGGTGGCGAGCCCGACGCGCAGGTCCGGTCCGGAGTGGGGCCCCGCGACGACGTACCGCTCCTCCCCCAAGCTGCGCCGCGCCCCGGCGCCGCCACCCGCCCCGACGCCGGTCTCGCGCTCCCGCCAGGCCCCGTCCCCGGCGCCTCCGGCCTCCCGGGGGCAGCGCCCCGGCGCGCCGGGCCAGCACCCG
>CADCUY010000343.1 GCA_902806005.1 uncultured Quadrisphaera sp.
CGCCACCACGGACCCCGACGTGGCCAGCGCGATCATCGAGCGCCTCTACACCGAGGTGGCGTTCGAGCTGGGCCCCGAGCCGGACTTCCGGCTGCAGCTGAGCAGCGCCGTCGCCGGGCCCCTCCTGCTCGGCTGGGCGCACTACGGCTTCCCCGCCCGCGTGCGCATCGGAGCTGTGGACACCTTCACCACCGTCGGCATGCAGGCGGGATCCATGGCGCTGACCTTCCCGCACCGACCCGCCCACACCCTGCGCAGCGGGCAGGTGTGGCGGTGGCTCGACGAGTCGCCGTTCACCGGCTCCTACGAGAGCGGGTCGACCTTCAGCCTGCTGCAGCTGCCCCTGGCGGTCATCGCCGAGGTCGCCGCGGAAGACACTGGCGCCGAGACCCCCGGCGCTGGTGTGCGCTTCCTGAGCACCGACGCGGTGCACAGGGCGGCCGAGCGGTACTGGGGCGACCTCACGCGCTTCGCGCACCAGCAGGCCGTCGCCCCCGACTCGTCGCTGAACAGCCCCCTGGTCCGCGCCCAGCTCGTCCGCAGCATCGCCGGTGCCGCGCTGACGGTCTTCCCCAACACCACCATGACCGTCGAGCACCTGCCCGGCCCCGGCCACGTCGGCCCCGCCACCGTCCGCCGGGCGCTGGCGCACCTGCACGCCCACGCCGCGGAGCCGCTCACCGTGGCCGACCTCGCCGCGGCGGCCGGGGTCGGCGTCCGCGCCCTGCAGCAGGCGTTCGTCCAGCACGTGGGCGCCACCCCCACCGCCCACCTGCGGCAGGTGCGCCTGGAGCGGGCCCACCAGGACCTGCGGGCCGGCGATCCCGGCGCCGGCGACACCGTGGCCGCGATCGCCGCGTCGTGGGGCTTCGCCCACTCCGGCCGCTTCGCCGCCGCCTACCAGCAGCGCTTCGGCGCCACCCCCGCGGCCACCCTGCGCCGCTGAGCTCTGGTGCTGCGCGAGCAGGTGCTGGCGCGGCGCTCGTCCTGAGCCGCGCGGCTCAGCGCACGGGCGTGAACGCCCAGTGCCAGGGCTCGCGCGGGGTGTCCTCGACGAACCCGTGCTGCGCGCCGTTGGCCCGCATCCAGGCCTGCGCCCGGCCGTCGAGGTCCAGGTCGAGCGCGCGGCCCCACCCGTGGTCGCTGGTGCCGGGCTTCGCGGCGAGGCCGCCCTGGGAGTACAGGCCCTTGCGCTCGGCGAGGTCGACCTGCGCCTCGTAGGAGCGGTAGGAGTCCGTCACGCCGATCTCCACCCCGTCGCGGGCTGCGGCGGCGTGCATCCGCTCGAAGGCCTCCGCGGCCGGGGCCCAGAGCCGGTGGCTCCCCTGGCCGATCGGGCTCAGCGCCGAGGCGGGGACCTTCCCGTTGCCGTAGCCGGCCAGCTCCTGCGGCGCGCCGTCGGCGGTCAGGCCGCCCGACACCGGGGCGCCCGAGCGCAGGCGGGCGGCGGCGAGGTGGTCCTCGGCCGTCAGCGCGGCGGTCGGGCCCAGCACTCCGGGTGCGGCGGTGCTCGCCGCGGAGGTGCCCGTCACGGCCTGGGCCAGGGCGGTGCCGAACGCCGGGCCGCCCGCCACCGGCGGCCGGGCGGGAGCGCTCAGCGCGGCGATGCGCCCCTGGATCTCGGCGATCCTCGCCTCGACACCCGCTGGTCCGTCCACGCGCCACCTCCGCTCGCTCCACCCGTCGCCCAGGCATCGGCCGATCGGGCCCTCTCCTTGACCCCCGGGGTCCGGAAGAGCGGCGCACCTCCCGTTGCTACACCCCCCAGGGGTATCTACGGTCCCGCCCCCCGACCCCGCGGAAGGACGCGCCATGACCGCACACGCCCACCACGGACCACCCGCCGGCGCCCCGGCGGGCCGGGAGCTGACCGCCCTCGCCGTCTCGGCGACCCTGCACTGCCTCACGGGCTGCGCCATCGGCGAGGTGCTCGGCATGGTCGTCGGCACCGCGCTGGGCTGGTCGGACCTGCAGACCATCGCCCTGGCCGTGGCCCTCGCGTTCCTCTTCGGCTACGCGCTCACCATCCGGCCCGTGCTGAGGTCGGGCCTCGCCCTGCGCGCCGCGATCCCCGTGGCCCTCGCGGCCGACACGGTCTCGATCTCCGTGATGGAGGTCGTCGACAACGCGATCATGCTCGCGATCCCCGGGGCGATGGACGCGGGCCCGGCCAGCTGGCTCTTCTGGGGCAGCCTGGCCGTCGCGCTCGCCGTGGCCTTCGTGGTCACCGTGCCGGTCAACCGGTGGCTGATCTCGCGCGGCCGCGGCCACGCCGTCGTGCACCAGTACCACCACTGACGCTCCTGCTCGCCCGGCGCCGCCCGCGGGGCGTGGGCCGCGCCGGAGCGGGTAGCGGGGTGGGGGCGGCGCAGGGCCGCCCCCACCCGCGCCCCTCGGAGGCCCCGCCGTGTCCTACGCCCGCCAGATGCTCGACACCTACCCCGCCGACATCGCCGTCGACAAGGCCCAGCTCGCCACGGCCATCGACGCGCTCACCGCCTGCTCCCAGGCCTGCACCGCCTGCGCCGACGCCTGCCTGTCGGAGTCGGGCGAGGCGATGCCGCACCTGGCCCGGTGCATCCGCGACGACCTCGACTGCGCCGACGTCTGCGACACCACCGCCCGCGTCCTCTCCCGGCACACCGGCTACGACGCCGCCCTCACCCGGGCCCAGGTCCAGGCAGCCCTGCAGGCGGCGAAGAGCTGCGCCGACTCCTGCGGCGAGCACGCCGAGATGCACGAGCACTGCCGGATCTGCGCCCAGGCCTGCACCGAGGTCGTCGAGGCGCTCACCGCGCTGCTCGACCACCTCCAGCCCAGCGGCGACGCCCCCTCCACCCCCAGCCAGACCGCCCCGCAGGTCAGCTGACGGCGCCGCCCAGGGCCCTGAACCGGCGCAGCCGCAGGCTGTTGGCGACCACGAACACCGACGACAGCGCCATGGCGGCCCCCGCCAGCATGGGGTTCAGCAGCCCCGCCGCGGCCAGCGGCAGCGCGGCGACGTTGTAGGCGAAGGCCCAGAACAGGTTGCCCCTGATGGTGCGCAGGGTGGCCCGCGCGAGGCGGATGGCGTCGGCCGCCGCGCGCAGGTCGCCCCGCACCAGCGTCAGGTCGGAGGCCTCGATGGCCGCGTCGGTGCCGGTGCCCATCGCCAGCCCGAGGTCGGCCTGGGCCAGGGCGGCGGCGTCGTTGACCCCGTCGCCCACCACCGCCACGACCCGGCCCTCGGCCTGCAGCTGTCGGACGACCTCGACCTTGCCCTCGGGCAGGACGTCGGCGACGACCCGCTCGACGCCGACCTCGGCGGCCACCGCGCGGGCGACGGTGGCGTTGTCGCCGGTGAGCAGCACCGGGGTCAGGCCCAGGTCGCGCAGGCGGCGGACCGCCTCGGCGGAGGTGTCCCTGACGGCGTCGGCGACCACGAGGACGCCGCGAGCGTGCCCGTCCCAGGCGACGGCCACGGCCGTCCGGCCCGCGGCCTCGGCGGCGGCCCGGGCGACCTCCAGCTCGGCGCCGAGGGGCTGCGACTCCTCGGCGACCAGGCCCGGCCTTCCGACGAGGACGGCGTGGCGGCGCCCGTCGACGACCACCGCGCCGCGCACCCCGCGGCCGGCCACGGAGGCGAAGCCCTCCACGGCGGGCAGGGTCCCGAGGCGCTCGCGCGCGCCCCGGGCCACGGCCCGGGCGATCGGGTGCTCCGAGGCGTCCTCGAGGGCCCCGGCCAGCCGCAGCAGCAGCTCCGCGTCCTCACCGGCGGCGGGCACGACGTCCAGCAGCGCCATCTCGCCGGTGGTCACGGTGCCGGTCTTGTCGAGCACCACGGTGTCGACGCGGCGGGTGCTCTCCAGCACCTCGGGGCCCTTGATGAGGACGCCGAGCTGCGCCCCGCGCCCGGTGCCGACCATCAGGGCGGTCGGCGTGGCCAGGCCCAGCGCGCACGGGCAGGCGATGATCAGCACGGCGACCGCGGCGGTGGTGGCGAAGCCGAGCCCGGCGCCGGTGCCGAGCCAGAACCCGAGGGTGGCGACGGCCAGGGCGATGACGACCGGGACGAAGACCCCGGAGACCCGGTCGGCGAGGCGCTGCACCTCGGCCTTGCCGTGCTGGGCCTCCTCGACCAGCCGCGCCACCCGCGCCAGCTGCGTGTCGGCGCCGACCCGGGTGGCCCGGACGACGACGCGCCCGCCCGCGTTGGTCGTGGCCCCGACCACGGCGTCGCCGGGCCCCACCTCGACCGGCACGGACTCCCCGGTCAGCAGCGAGGCGTCGACCGCCGAGGAGCCCTCGACGACGACGCCGTCGGTGGCGATCCGCTCGCCCGGGCGGACGACGAAGGCGTCGCCGACGGCGAGGGCGCTGACGGGCACCCGCTCCTCGCGGCCGTCGCGCAGCAGCGAGGCGTCCTTCGCGCCGAGGGTGAGCAGGGCGCGCAGCGCCGCGCCGGCGCTGCGCTTGGAGCGGGCCTCGAGGTAGCGCCCGGCGAGGATGAACGCCGTGACCCCGGCGGCGGCCTCGAGGTAGATGTTCCCCGCGCCGTCGGTGCGCTCGACGGTGAGCCGGAACGGGTGCGTCATGCCCGGCTCACCGGCCGTGCCGAGGAACAGCGCGTACAGCGACCAGGCGAGCGCGGCCAGGGTGCCGGTGGAGACCAGGGTGTCCATCGTGGCGGTGCCGTGGCGCAGGTTGGCCCACGCCGCCCGGTGGAAGGGCCAGGCCCCCCACACCACCACGGGGGCGGCGAGGGTGAGCGAGAGCCACTGCCAGTTCGTCACCTGCAGCGCGGGGACCATCGCCATGGCGATCACGGGCGCGGCCAGCACCGCGCTGACGACGAGCCGCTGGCGCAGGGCGCGCACCGGGTCGGGCTCGCCCGCCGAGGCGCGGGCGGGGGCGCCGGCGGGCTCCCCGGCGGGCCCGCCGGAGGGCTCAGCGGGGCGGGGCGGCTCGGGAAGGCGGGCGGTGTAGCCGGCCTTCTGCACGGCGGCGACCAGGTCGTCGGAGGTGACGCCGCCGGTGGAGGTCACCCGCGCCTTCTCGGTGGCGTAGTTGACCGTGGCGGTGACGCCGTCGAGCCGGTTGAGGCGCTTCTCGATCCGGGCCGCGCACGAGGCGCAGGTCATGCCGCCGATGACGAGCTCGACCCGCTCCTCCCCGGTCGAGGCCGCGGTGGTGCGCTCGGTGGCGGAGCTCACGGGCTCCCCTCCTCGTGGGCGTGGCCGTCGGCGCCGTGGCTGCCGGCGGTGGGCGAGGACGCGGCGGCGGGCTCGAGCGCGCCCCCGGCGCGCACGGTGAACGCGGCGGTGCGCACCGCGTCGCCGTGCTGGAAGTCGAGGAAGAGCCGGTACGTCCCGGCAGACGGCGCGGTGGCGGCGAAGGTGACGCCCGGGCCGGGCGGCGTGCTGCCGTCGCCGGGCTCGCCGAGGGGGTGCACGTGGAGGAACGCGAGGTCGCCGTCGCGCAGGGCGACCAGGTGCCCGTAGGCCCCGAGGTACGGCTGCAGGTCGGTGACCGGCCGCCCGTCGCGGCTGACGGTCAGGGTCAGCTCCGACTCCTCGCCCGGCACCAGGGCGCCGTCGAGCGCGACGGTGTAGCCGTCGACCTCGGCGGTGGCGGTGGGCGCGGGCAGCGGCTCGGGGGCGTAGTCGCCGGGGACGGCGAGGTCGGCGCCCAGCACGACGCCGTCCGCGCCCGCGGGGACGGTGTCGGCGAAGACCCGCCAGTCGCCGGGGGTCAGGTCGAGCGAGGTGCTCCAGGTGCCGTCGGCGGCGAGGCTCGGGTGCACGTGCTGGAACCCGCTCGCGTCGCGGCGGACGGCGATCAGGTGCAGGTCGCGCTCGTGCGACCGGGTGTACGCGGTGACGGGCGCGCCGTCCGGGCCGAGCACGCGGAACGCCACCGGCACCGCCGCTCCGGCGCTCGCGGAGTCCGTCGCCAGCTCGAGGCGGTAGCCGTCCTGCTCCAGCGCCAGCCCCCCGGCCGGCTCGGCGGACGGCTGGGCGGACGGCTGGGCGGGCCCGGGGGCGG
>CADCUY010000344.1 GCA_902806005.1 uncultured Quadrisphaera sp.
GCACCGCGGCGAGCACTGCGACCGCCCCCACCTCGCCGCGGCGCAGTCGGGGCCACAGCAGCCCGAGCAGCGCCGCGCCGGCGGCGGCGTCCAGACCGAACCGCCGGGGGTCGCCCAGCGCGTCGCCGAGCAGCGCCCCCAGCGCGGTGCTGGCCGACCAGAGCACCAGCACGCTGGCGCCGGTGGCCCAGAAGCCGAGCCGGCGCAGCGCGGGGGTCGGCTGGGCGAGGGCCACGGCGGTGGACTCGTCGATGGTCAGGTGGCCGGCGAGCAGCCTGCGCCACCCGCCGACGCCGAGCAGCGGGGCCAGCTGCAGGCCGTAGAACCCGTTGCGCACCCCCAGCAGGCCCGCGCTCGCGACCGCCGCCCCGGCGCCGCCGCCCGCCCCGAGCACCCCGACCAGCGCGAACTGCGAGCCGCCGGTGAACATCAGCAGGCTCAGCGCCAGCGCCTGGGCCGGGCTGAGCCCCGCGGTGACGGCCAGCGCGCCGAAGGAGACCCCGTAGGTGCCGGTGGCCGCGCCCACGGTCACGGCCCGGGCGAGGACGGCGCGCCGGCCGGCGTCGGCCCGCGCCGGTGCGCCGTCGCCCGCCGCCGCCCCCACGGCGCGATCCTGTCACCCGGGTGTCGGTGGCCGGGCCTACCCTCGGCGGCGTGGACCTCGCCCCCCTGCCCGCCCCGGAGGGCCTGCCCGTGGGCCTGGCCGAGCTCGAGCAGCGCACCTTCGACGCCGTGCTGTTCGACATGGACGGGACCCTGATCGACTCGACGCCCTCGGTGGCCCGCTCGTGGCTGCGCTGGGCCCGCGAGGAGGGCGTCGACCCCGCCCGCCTGGCCGGGCTGCACGGCATCCCCGCCACCTCGATCATCGAGCTCCTGCTCGGCGACCGGAGCCCGCAGGCCCGCGCGGCGGCCGCCGACCGGATCACGAAGATCGAGCTGGACGACGTCGAGGGCATCGTGGTCATGCCCGGGGCGGTCGCCGCGCTGGCCGCCCTGGCCGAGCGGGGGGCGCGCAGCGCCATCGCCACCTCCTCCACGCGCGACCTGGCGCTCGCCCGGATCGCGGCGGCCGGCCTGGTGCCCCCCGACCTCCTGGTCACCGCCGACGACGTCGAGCGCGGCAAGCCCGACCCGGCGCCGTACCTGCTCGCGGCGCGCGGCCTCGGCGCCGAGCCGGCGCGGTGCCTGGTGGTCGAGGACGCCCCGGCCGGCCTGGTGGCCGGCGTCGCGGCCGGGTGCGCGACCCTGGCGCTGGCCACGACGCACACCGTCGCGGCGCTCACCGAGGTCGACCCCGACGCGGTGGTGCGCTCCCTCGCCGACGTCAGGATGGTGCTGGTGCCCGACGGGGTGCGCGTGGTGGCCGCGGTGGAGGAGCGGTGAGCGGGGGCCCCGTGGACACCCGCGTGGACACGCAGTACGAGGACCTGCTGCGCCGGGTGATGGCCGAGGGCAGCCGCAAGACCGACCGCACCGGCACGGGCACCCGCAGCGTGTTCGGCCACCAGATGCGCTTCGACCTCGAGCGCGGCTTCCCGCTGGTCACCACCAAGCGCGTGCACCTGCGCTCGGTGGTGCACGAGCTGCTGTGGTTCCTGCGCGGGGAGTCCAACGCGCGCTGGCTGCAGGAGCGGGGGGTCACCATCTGGGACGAGTGGGCCGGCCCGGACGGCGAGCTCGGACCCGTCTACGGCGCGCAGTGGCGCTCGTGGCCCACCCGGGACGGCGGCCACGTCGACCAGCTCGCCCAGGTGCTGCAGACCCTGCGCACCGACCCCGACTCGCGGCGCATGGTGGTCTCGGCGTGGAACGTCGAGGACATCCCGACGATGGCCCTGGCCCCGTGCCACGCCCTGTTCCAGTTCGCCGTCGCCGACGGCCGCCTGTCGTGCCAGCTCTACCAGCGCAGCGCCGACCTCTTCCTCGGCGTGCCGTTCAACCTCGCCAGCTACGCCCTGCTGACGACGATGGTCGCCCAGCAGGTGGGGCTGCGCCCCGGCGACTTCGTCTGGGTCGGCGGCGACTGCCACGTCTACGACAACCACGTCGACCAGGTCACCGAGCTGCTCTCCCGGGAGCCGTACCCGTTCCCGCAGCTGCGCCTGCGGCCGGCGCCGTCGCTGTTCGAGCACGTCTACGAGGACGTCGAGGTGGTCGGGTACCGGCACCACCCGGCGATCAAGGCCCCGGTGGCGGTGTGATCGGGCGGTGATCGGGCTCGTCTGGGCGCAGGCCGCCAACGGGGTGATCGGGCGCGACGGGGCCCTGCCGTGGCACCTGCCGGAGGACCTGGCGCACTTCCGCGCCGTCACCGCGGGGTCGACGGTGGTGATGGGCCGCGCCACGTGGGAGTCGATCCCGGTGCGGTTCCGGCCGCTGCCCGGGCGGCGCAACGTGGTGCTCACCCGCCGGCCGGGGTGGTCCGCCGAGGGCGCGGAGGCGGCGGCGTCCCTCGACGACGCGCTCGCGCTGGCCGGCGGCGACGCGTGGGTGGTCGGCGGGGCGTCGGTGTACGCCGCGGCGATGGGCCGGGCCGACGTCCTCGAGGTGACCGAGCTGGCCGAGCCGGTGGACGGCGACACGCACGCCCCGGCGGTCGGCGCGGAGTGGGTCGTGGTCGCGCTCGACCCGGAGGCCGGGTGGCGGACGTCGTCGTCCGGCCTGCGGTACCGGTTCGTCACCCGCCGCCGTCCCTGAGCGCCGGGCGCGTCCTCGCGTCACCCGCCCGGGTCGCCGCTGGCGCGAGCACCGCGCCGCGTCTCCTACGCTCAGCGCCATGCGCATTGGAGTCCTGACCGGTGGTGGAGACTGTCCCGGCCTCAACGCGGTGATCCGCGCGGCCGTGCTGAAGGGCACCGAGGCCCACGGCTTCGAGTTCGTCGGCTTCCGCGACGGCTGGAAGGGGCCCCTCGAGGGCCTGACGACGGAGCTGACCCCCGAGGTCGTGCGGCACATCCTCCCCGTCGGCGGCACCATCCTCGGCTCCTCGCGGACCAACCCCGTCAAGGTCGAGGGCGGCATCGAGCGGGTGCGCAGCACCATGGCCGAGCTCGGCGTCGACGCGCTGCTGGCCATCGGCGGCGAGGACACCCTGGGCGTCGCCACCCGCCTGCACGCCGAGGGCATCAAGGTCGTCGGCGCCCCCAAGACCATCGACAACGACCTCTCCGCCACCGACTACACCTTCGGCTTCGACACCGCCGTGCAGATCGCCGTCGACGCCTGCGACCGGCTCGCGACCACCGGCGCCAGCCACCACCGCGCGATGATCGTCGAGGTGATGGGCCGCCACGCGGGGTGGATCGCCCTGCACACCGGCATGGCGGCGTCGGCCCACGTGACCCTCGTGCCCGAGGCGCCGTACGACCTCGACGCCGTCGCCGCCACCGTCAAGGGCGTCCTCGACCGCGGCGAGGCCCCGCTGATCGTCATCTCCGAGGGCGCGCTGCCCGCGGGCGGCGAGGTGGTGCACACCGGCGCCGAGCTCGACGCCTTCGGGCACGTGCAGCTCAAGGGCGTCGGCGAGATCCTCGAGCGCGGCCTGGTCGAGCGGCTGCCCGACCTCGCCACCCGGGTCACCGTGCTGGGGCACCTGCTGCGCGGCGGCACGCCCACCGCGTACGACCGCATCCTCGGCACCCGCTCCGGCCTCTCCGCGATCACCGCGATCGCCGAGGGGAACTTCGGCACGATGGCCGCGCTGGTCGGCACCGAGGTCGTCCAGGTGCCCCTCGCCGACGCCACCGGCGAGCTGAAGGTCGTCACCCCGGCCCGGCTCGACGAGCTCGCGCACGTCTCGGGCTGAGCCCGGGTGGTGACCGCGCGCCGTAGGCTGGCGGGGTGAGCGCGCAGGCCCCCGTCGGGCCCGACACCGTGGGCCCGCCCGCCGACCCGCCCGCCGCGGCGGGCGACCCCCACGGGCTCGACCGCTGGCGCGAGCTGACCGCCCGGCACCAGCCGGCGTGGGAGCCGAGCGCCCTGGCCGAGGTCGAGGCCGCGCTGCGGGTGCTGCCTCCCCTGGTCTTCGCCGGCGAGGTCGACCTGCTCCGCAGCCGCCTCGCCGAGGCGGCCGCGGGGCGGGCCTTCGTGCTCCAGGGCGGCGACTGCGCCGAGACCTTCGCGGGCGCCACCGCCGACGGCATCCGGGCGCGGCTGCGCACGATCCTGCAGATGGCGGTCACCCTGACCTACGGGGCGGCCACGCCGGTGGTCAAGATCGGCCGGATGGCGGGGCAGTTCGCCAAGCCCCGCAGCAGCGGTGTCGAGACCCGCGAGGGCGTCACGCTGCCCGCCTACCTCGGCGACGCCGTCAACGACTACGCCTTCACGCCGGAGGCGCGCACCGTCGACGCCGGCCGGCTGATGACCACGTACCACCTGTCGGCGGCCACGCTGAACCTCATCCGCGCGTTCACCACCGGCGGCGACGCCGACCTGCGCCAGGTGCACACCTGGAACCGCGGGTTCGCGGCGTCCACCGCCAACGCCCGCTACGAGGCGCTGGCCCGCGAGATCGACCGGGCGATCTCGTTCATGGCCGCCTGCGGCGCCGACTTCGACGCGCTGCGCACGGTGGAGTTCTACTCCTCGCACGAGGCGCTGCTGCTGCCCTACGAGCGGGCGCTGACCCGCATCGACTCGCGCACCGGCCTGCCCTACGACGTCTCGGCGCACATGGTGTGGGTGGGGGAGCGCACCCGCGGGCTCGACGACGCGCACGTCGACCTGCTCTCGCGGGTGCAGAACCCGATCGGGGTCAAGCTCGGCCCCACCACCACCGCCGACGAGGCCCTGGCCTACGTCGAGAAGCTCGACCCGCTGCGCACGCCCGGCCGGCTCACCTTCATCACGCGGATGGGCGCGGGGCGGATCCGCGACGCCCTGCCGGGCCTGGTGGAGAAGGTCACCGCCTCCGGAGCGTCGGTGCTGTGGGTGTGCGACCCGATGCACGGCAACACCATCAGCTCGCCCAGCGGCTACAAGACCCGGCGCTTCGACGACGTCATCGACGAGGCCCGCGGCTTCTTCGAGGTGCACCGGGCGCTGGGCACCGTGCCCGGGGGCCTGCACGTCGAGCTCACCGGCGACGACGTCACCGAGATCCTCGGCGGCCACGGGAAGATCCTCGACGCCGACCTCTCCACCCGCTACGAGTCGCTGTGCGACCCGCGGCTGAACCACCAGCAGGCGCTGGAGATGGCCTTCCTCGTCGCGGAGATGCTGCAGGGGTGAGCGCCCCGGTCGTCGCCGACCTCCGCTCCGACACCCTCACCCGCCCGACGGCGGCGATGCGCGCGGCGATGGTCGACGCCCCCGTCGGCGACGACGTCTACGGCGAGGACCCGACCGTCGCCGAGCTCGAGGCGCGCGTCGCCGCGCTGCTCGGGCACGAGGCGGCGCTGTTCACCCCCACCGGGTCGATGGCCAACGTCCTCGCCACCTCCCTGCTCGTGCCGCCGGGCCAGGAGCTGCTGTGCGACGCCGCCGCGCACGTGGTGCGCGCCGAGCTCGGCGCCCACGGGGCGGTCAACGGGATCACCACGCGCACCTGGCCCGCGCCCCGGGGGCTGCTCGACGACGCCGCGCTCGCCGCGGTGGGCGCGATGATGGCGCCCGACGCCGGGCCGTACCTGGTCTCGACGGCGGCGGTCGCCGTCGAGGACACGCACAACTTCGGCGGCGGGACGGTGCAGCCCCTCGAGGCGCTGCGGGCCCTGCGGCGCCTGACCGCCGACGCCGGCGTGACGGTGCACCTGGACGGCGCGCGGCTGTGGAACGCCGCGGTCGCCGACCCTGGGCCCACCACGGAGGCGCTCGCGGTGGCCGGCGCCTGCGCGGACACCGTCTCGGTCTCCCTCTCCAAGGGCCTCGGCGCGCCGGTGGGCTCCCTGCTGGCCTCCACCGCGGAGCGGGTCGCGCAGGCGCGGGTGCGGCGCAAGCGGCTGGGCGGGGGCATGCGGCAGGTCGGGATGCTCGCCGCGGCGGGGCTGCACGCCCTCGACCACCAC
>CADCUY010000345.1 GCA_902806005.1 uncultured Quadrisphaera sp.
GGGCCGACGAGCACGAACGCCGGCAGGCCGCTGGCGACGTCGGCCTCCACCTCGACCAGGTGCCCCTCGAGGCCGACGAGCGCGACGGCGCGGGCCCGGCCCAGGCTCACCAGGCCACCCCGCGCACGTGCTGGACCACCGCGGGCCCGGTCGCCGGGCGCAGCACCGCGACGGCGTCCAGGCGCACCTCGCGAGCGTGCTCGTCGTGCTCGGCCAGCCAGTGCGCCATCAGCTGGCGGAGCCGGCGCACCTTCACCGGGGTCAGCGACTCCAGCGGGTGCCCGCAGGCCTCCGAGCGCCGGGTCTTGACCTCCACGGCCACCAGCGCGCCGCCGTCGCGGGCGACGACGTCCAGCTCGCCGAAGCGGCACCGCCAGTTGCGGTCGAGGACGACGAACCCCTGGCCGACCAGGTGCGCGACCGCCACCCGCTCGCCGTACGCACCCACGGCACCTCGTGCCCCCACCACCACGGCGACCACCTCCGCGGCCCACCCTGGGCGGCCGGGGCGACCCCGCCCGACCCGCAGCCCGGACCCTGTGGACGGAGCGCGGCCTGTGGACGACTGCGCCGGGGGCTACTCCCCCGGCACCTCGAGGTCGGCCTTGGCCAGCTCCTCGACGTTGACGTCCTTGAACGTCACCACGCGCACCGACTTCACGAACCGCGCCGAGCGGTACACGTCCCAGACCCAGGCGTCGGCGAGCGTGAGCTCGAACCACACCTCGCCGTCGGTCGAGCGCGGGCGCAGGTCGACGCTGTTGGCCAGGTAGAAGCGCCGCTCGGTCTCCACCACGTACGAGAACAGCCCGACCACGTCGCGGTACTCGCGGTAGAGCGCGAGCTCCGCCTCGGTCTCGTAGTCCTCCAGGTCCTCAGCGCTCATCGGGGCCCATCATGCACCGCCTGGCGCGCGGGCTCGCGCAGGTCGACGACCAGCCCGCCCCGCGGCCTGGACGGGTCGGCCGCCTCGAAGCCGGGCAGCACCGGCTCCGGGGCGGGCCCGCACCCCGGCAGCCGCCAGCTGAGCCGGTGCTGAGGGCAGGGCCCGTGCTCGGCGAGGGCGGCCACGTGCTCGGGCGCGCTGTAGCCCTTGTTGCGGTCCCACCCGTACTGCGGGTGGGCGGGGGCGCGCTCGACCATGATCCGGTCGCGGGCCACCTTGGCGAGCACGCTGGCGGCGGCGACCGCGGCGCAGCGCAGGTCGGCCTTGACCCTCGTCTCCACCGCCGGCGCGGGGCCGACCGCGCCGGGCAGCGCGGCGCAGGCGGGCGGCGGCTCGGGCCGGGTGAGCCAGTCGTAGTCGCCGTCGAGCAGCACGGCGTCGGGGCGCAGCCCCACCTCGGCCAGCGCCCGCGAGCCGGCCAGGCGCAGGGCCCGCAGCACCCCGAGGGCGTCGACCTCCTCGGGCTCGGCGTGCCCCACCGCCCAGCCCGCGGCCCAGCGGCGCAGCCGCGGCGCGAGCCGCTCGCGGGCGGCGGCGGTGAGCAGCTTGGAGTCGCGCAGCCCCACAGGGGCGCTGGGGGTGGCGGCGGTGACGACGACGACGCCCACG
>CADCUY010000346.1 GCA_902806005.1 uncultured Quadrisphaera sp.
GACGGGCGCGACGAGCGGGCCGTCGCCGCCGCGCTCGCCGCCCTGCCCGGGCGCGAGGCGGGCGGAGGCACCGCCGCCGTGGTGCTCGTCGACGACGTCGACCGGCTGGCGGGCACGGGCGCCGAGGACCTCCTGCTGCAGCACCTGCTCGCGGCGCCGGCGCCGGGCGGTCCGGTGCTCGTCGCCGCGGGGGCGACGTCCGAGCTGCTCGCCGCCTACCGGGGTCTGGGACCGCACCTGCGGCGCAGCCGGTCGGGGCTGCTGCTGCACCCCTCGGGCCCGGGCGACGGCGAGCTGCTGGGCACGGCGCTGCCGCGGTCGTCCCCGGGACCGGTGGGGAGGGCCACCCTGGTCACCGCCGGGCGCGCCGCCATCGTCCAGCTCGCCGCGCCGTGGTCCCCGGGTGCGGAGGACAGCTCCGACGACTGCACCGACGACCGGGCCCACGACCGGGCGGTCGACCGGGCCGAGCCGAGGGCCCGCCCCTGGCCCTCGGCGGAGCGCCGCTGAGCCGGGTGCGGCCTACAGTCGCGCCATGAGCGGCGCACCACTGCAGCGGGGCGGGGCACCGTCGAGCACGCCGGCGTGGCGGGTGCGCCCCGCCGAACCGGGCGACGTCGCCGAGATGGACGCGATGGTCCACGAGCTCGCCGAGTACGAGAAGGCTCCGGAGCTCGTGCAGGCCACCGCCGCCGACCTCGCCGCCGCGCTGTTCGGCGACGGCACGGGCGAGCCGCGGGTGCACGCCCACGTCGCCGAGGTGCGCACGGACGAGGGCTGGCAGGTCGCCGGGATGGCGGTCTGGTACCTGACGTACTCGACCTGGACCGGCCGCCACGGCCTGTGGCTGGAGGACCTGTACGTGCGCCCGCCCGTGCGCCGGCTGGGCATCGGCCGCGGTCTGCTCTCCGCGCTCGCGGCCGTCTGCGTCGAGCGCGGCTACCGCCGCCTGGAGTGGTGGGTGCTCGACTGGAACGCCCCGGCCCAGGCCGTGTACCGCTCGATCGGGGCGCAGGCGCAGGACGAGTGGACCACCTGGCGGCTCGACGGCGAGGCCCTGGGCCAGCTCGCGGGCGCCACGACGGCCGGGCGGATGCCGCAGGCCCCCGCCGTCGGTACCGTCGGGGAGTGACGCAGGCGAGCAGCGGGCCCCTCAGCGACGGCACCGCGAGCGCGGCCGCCGCCCTCGGCACCGAGCCCGGGCCCGGTGCCGAGGCAGGGCCCGGCACCGGCGGGAGCGCGACGGCGCCGGCGGGCGTGCGGGACCGCGTGGAGCTGTCCGTGCCCGCCGACCCCGCCTACCTCGCCGTGCTGCGCACCGCGACGGCTGGGCTCGCCGCCCGCGCCGACATGACCATCGACGAGATCGAGGACCTGCGGATCGCCGTCGACGAGGCGTGCGCGCTGGTGCTCGGTGACGGCGCCCTGCTGGAGGGCACGCCCACGCCCCCGCCCGTGCTGGAGCCGCCGCTGACCATCGACGCGGTCTTCGAGCTGGGCCACCAGGGCATGGTCGTGCGGGTCTCCGGCCCTTCGAGCCGGCTGCCCGAGCGCTCCAGCTTCGCGTGGTCGGTGCTCGAGGCCCTGGTCGACGCGCTCGACGCCGGCACCGACGAGGGTGGCCGGCGGAGCATCATCCTGCGCCACGGGTCGCGTCGGCCGGCATGAGCGCCGGAGCGCTGCCCGGCGCTTCCGGCAGCGCGGGCACGGACGACGGACACGAGGCGATCGGCGCCGAGGGCGTCCCGGAGGTCCCGGTCGCCGCCGAGCCGGCGGCCGAGGCCGCCGAGGTCCCCACGAGCTCGGCGGAGCGCTCCGCCCGGGCCACCGAGCAGCTGCGGGAGCTCGCCGGCCTCGATCCCGACGACCCCGCCCACGCCCGGCTGCGCAGCACGATCGTCGAGGAGCACCTGCCCCTGGTGCGCCACCTCGCCCGCCGCTACGCCGACCGGGGCGAGCCGCTGGTCGACCTCGTGCAGGTGGGCACCATCGGGCTGCTCAAGGCCGTCGACCGCTACGACGTCGAGCGCGGGGTGCCCTTCGCGGCGTTCGCCGTGCCGACCGTGCTCGGGGAGATCCGCCGCCACTTCCGCGACCGGGGCTGGGCGGTGCGCATCCCCCGGCGCCTGCAGGAGCTCTCCCGGGCCCTCGCCGTGGCCCGCCTGGAGCTGACCCAGGAGCTCGGCCGCGCCCCCACCGTCGCTGAGCTGGCCGCGCGCGCGGGCGTCGACGAGGACGCGGTGCTCGAGGGCATGGAGTCGGCGGGCGCGTACACCACGGTGCCCTTGGAGCCGGGCGAGCCGGAGTCGCCGGGCCCGTGGCTGGCCACGGACGACGACGGGCTGCGCGGGGTGGAGGACCGCGAGGCCCTGCGGCCCCTGCTGGCGCGCCTGCCCGCCCGCGAGCGCCGGATCATCGCGCTGCGGTTCGTGCGCGGGATGTCGCAGGCGCAGATCGCCGAGGAGGTCGGCATCTCGCAGATGCACGTCTCGCGGCTGCTGGCCCGCACCCTGTCGTCGCTGCGGGCCGAGCTCGGCGAGGAGAGCGCCGGCCCCTGACCCGCAGGGCCGAGCCGGCCAGGTCAGGCCACCGCCTCAGGACACGGGGGGTGGCTGCGTGCCCGCAGTGGCGCGCGCGACCGGGGGCAGCAGGAGCCCGACGACGACGAGGGCCGCGAGCACGAGCAGCGCCGCGGCACCGGCACCGAAGCCGCTCCCGAGGGCGGGGCCCACGACGGCGCTCTGCAGCAGCTGCCACGTGATCACCGGTGCGCGGGCCCAGCGGCGCCCGCGCAGCAGGCCCCACGCGCAGAGCAGCAGGCCCACCGCGACGGCGACGGCGAGGGCCACCGTGAGTCCCGCAAACAGCACGTCGACGGTGCCGAGCCGCACCAGCGCGAGCAGGTAGGCCGCAGCCACGGCGAGCAGGACCACCGCCTCCAGGGCGACGGCGGCGACCACCACGAGCAGCAGCGCGGGACGTCGCGCACCGGCCATCCGGGCACGCTAGCGCCCGTCCGCCGGGGGCGCGCCGCGTGCCCCGAGGCCGGTCAGCCGCCGGCTCGCGGGCCGGAGCGCCGGCGCCAGAGGGCGCCAGCGACAGGTCGCCCGCGAGTTGCGGAACGTCACGACCACCGCCAGCGTTGACCCAGGAGTGGCGGACTGGAGCCACGGGCTGCACACGGAGAGTTCGGTCACGTGCTGCTGTTCACCTGCGCGAAACCCTTGTGCTGGTGCGCGGCGTCTGAGATCGTTCTCACCGACAGGGCGCACGAGCGCCCTCCGACGTGTCCCGGCTCGTGAAGTGCTTCACAAGCCTCAGGCCGGACGACCGCTATTCACGAGGAGTACGAACGATGGACTGGCGCCACCAGGCTCTCTGCCTGGACGAGGACCCGGAGCTGTTCTTCCCGATCGGGAACACCGGGCCCGCGCTCCTGCAGATCGAGGAGGCCAAGGCCGTGTGCCGCCGCTGCCCGGCGGTGGACACCTGCCTCAAGTGGGCCCTCGAGAACGGCCAGGACGCGGGCGTCTGGGGCGGGCTCTCCGAGGACGAGCGCCGCGCGCTCAAGCGCCGCACCGCGCGCGCCCGCCGCGCGAGCTGAGCCGAGGAGCTCGACCCGCACGCAGCACGACCCGACAGCACCGCGCACCGGCCAGCCGGCGCGCACCCAGCAGGGGCGTCCCCACCCGGGGGCGCCCCTGCTGCGTCGTCGGGCGGGCGGCCGGGATGGTGACGCTCAGACGGCGCCTCCTGTGCTTCCCCGTGGCCCCCGACCAGGGCACCCGGCCTCACCAGAGCACCTCCGACGGCCGCGACGAGGAGCCGCGCTCGGTGCTGCGCAGCTGGGCGTGGACGACGACCTCGGTGCCCCCGCCGGTGGCGTCGGCCCAGGTGATCCGCCCCCGCAGCTCCCCCTCGACCAGGGCCTGCACGATCTGCAGCCCGAGGCCCCGGGTGGGGTCGAAGTTCGCGGGCAGGCCCTGGCCGTCGTCGAGCACGCTGGCGACCAGCGCGCCGTCGGACCGCTCGGCCCGCACCACCACGGTGCCCACGCTGCCCCGCAGCCCGTGCTCGACGGCGTTCGTCACCAGCTCAGTGATCACCAGCGCCAGGGCCGTGGCGTCGTCGGCCTGCACCACCCCGAAGGCGCCCTCGCGCACGACCCGCGCCGCGCCGCGCTCGGCGGCGAGGTCGGCGACCAGCAGCAGCCCGCGGCCCATCACCTCGTCGAAGTCGACGGCCTCCTCGAAGCCCTTGGTCAGGGTCTCGTGCACCAGCGCGATGGTGCTGACCCGCCGCATGGCCTCGTCGAGGGCGGCCTGCGCCTCCGGGTTCTCGATCCGGCGCGCCTGCAGCCGCAGCAGGGCCGAGACCGTCTGCAGGTTGTTCTTCACCCGGTGGTGGATCTCGCGGATCGTCGCGTCCTTGGTCATGAGCTCCTGCTCGCGGCGGCGGAGCTCGGTGACGTCGCGGCACAGCACCAGGGCGCCGGTGCGCACCCCCTGCTCGGTCAGCGGCACCGCCCGCAGCGAGAGCGAGGCCCCGCGCGACTCCACGTCCGAGCGCCACGGGGCGCGGCCCATGAGCACCAGCGGCAGCGACTCGTCCACGGCGTGCGCGGTGTCGATCAGCCCCGTGGTCACCTCGGCGAGGTACTGGCCGATCAGGTCGCCGACGTAGCCGAGCCGGCGGAAGTCCGAGCGCGCGTTGGGCGAGGCGTAGAGCACGACCCCCTCGGCGTCCAGGCGCACCAGGCCGTCGCCGACCCGGGGGGCCCCGCGGCGCTGGCCGGTGCCCGCGCCGACGTTGGGGAACGCCCCCTCGGAGATCATCACCGCGAGCGCGTCGGCGCACTGGAGGTAGGTCAGCTCCAGGCGGCTGGGGCTGCGCGGGATGTTCAGGCCCGTGTCGCGCGAGAGGACGGCGATCACCCGGCCGTCGCGGACCACGGGCACGGTCTCCTCGCGCACCGGGCCGCCCTCGAGCCAGTCGGGGTCGCGCTCGCGGCAGATCTCCCCGTTCCGGTAGGCGCGGTCGACCTGCTCGCGCTCGCCGGCGGCCAGCCGGGTGCCGACGACGTCGTCGTCGTGCACGGTCGCCCCCGTGCTGGGGCGGGCCTGCGCCACGCAGACGAACCCGCCGCCCTCGCGCTCGGGCACCCAGAGCAGCAGGTCGGCGAAGGAGAGGTCGGCGATCATCTGCCAGTCGCCGACGAGCAGGTGCAGCCACTCCTGGTCGGCCGGGTCGACGGCACCGATCCGGCGCACCAGGGAGCTGAGGGTCGGCACGGGGTCGAGGCTAGCCAGTGTCCCGGACGGTGCGGGCTAGGGTTCGCTGGTGCACCTGCAGAAGTCGCTGTCCTACCCCGCGCCCGCCGGTGAGGTCGCCGCGCTGCTGGCCGACCGGACCTTCGTCGACGAGGTCTGCGCGGCGGGTGGGGCGGTCAGCCACGACGTGACCGTGGACGGCGACCCCGCGGGCGCCTTCGTCGTCACCTCGACGCGGGTGCTGCCCACCGACGAGCTGCCCGACGTGGCCCGCCGCTTCGTCGGCGCCACCCTGACGCTGCGCCAGGTGGACCGCTGGGACGCCCCGGCGCCGGACGGCTCCCGCGCGGGCACCCTGGCGCTGGAGGTGCCCGGGGCGCCCGTGGCGGCCCGGGCCGCGATGAGCCTGCGCCCGGACGGCGCCAGCGGCACCCAGCAGGTCGTCGACGGCGACCTCACCGCGTCGGTGCCGCTGGTCGGCGGCCGGATCGAGAAGGCCGCGGTGGGCCCGCTGCTGCTGGCCCTGGACCAGATGGAGTCCCTGGCCCACCGGCGGCTGCGGGCGGCGGGCCCCGCCTAGGGCCTGTCCTGCGGATCTTCGGAGCTGGTTCACCACGGATGGGTGCCAGGCCGAGGTGAGCTGACGGACGCAGCGTGGGCGGTGATCGCCTCGCTGCTGCCCGCCGGTGGTGGGCGCGGTGGGTAGTGGCGGGACC
>CADCUY010000347.1 GCA_902806005.1 uncultured Quadrisphaera sp.
CGTGCACCCCGCGCCCCATGACGTCGCCGACGACGAGCGCCGTCCGTCCGGCCCCCAGCGGGATGACGTCGTACCAGTCGCCGCCGACCTCGGCGTCGGTGGAGCCGGGCAGGTAGCGGGCGGCGACGTCGAGGGCCGAGGGCACGCGCGAGGTGTCGGGGAGCATGGCGCGCTGCAGCGCGAGGGCCACCCGGTGCTGCTTCTCGTGCAGGGCGGCGGTGGCCAGCGCGGTGCCCAGCTGCCCGGCCAGCAGCTGCAGGAAGCTCAGCTGCGCCTCGTCCAGCGGGCGGTGCGGGTTCGCGCCGACCGCGAGCAGCGCCACCGGCAGCGGCCGGCCGGGGGCGAGCAGCGGCAGCACGACCCCGGTGCTCACCGCGCGCGGCGACGACCGGTCGACCAGCCAGGCGCGGTCGACCCCGACGTCGGTGGTGACCTCGGGGCGGCCGCTGCTCGCGGCGGCGCTCAGCGGCCAGGCGGTGAACGTGCTCGCCGTCAGGTCGACCTCGGCCGGGAAGACCTCCCCCACGGCGAGCACCCCGCCCGCGGCGGCCAGGCGGGCGGTCACCGGGACGGCGGCGCCCCGCACCTCGTCGACGAGGTACACCGCCGACAGCGGCGCCTCGAGCGGGTGGGCGCTGAGCACGGCGACCGCGCTGCGGCACGCCTCCTCCACCGTCGTGGCGGCGCCGGCGGAGGTGGCCAGGTCGCGCAGCAGCCGCAGCCGCCGCTCGGCGAGCACCCGCCCCGTGGTCTCCACCGCCGGGTGCAGCGCCCCGGCCACCACCCCGCGCTCGTCGCGCACGGGGCTCCACGAGAAGGTCCAGAACATCTCCTCGTCCTCGACGAGGCGGTCGAAGGAGATGGGGGCGTCCTCGACGTAGGTGGACTCCCCGCGCTCGTGGACGCCGGAGAGCAGCGGGCCCATCACGTCCCAGACCTCGGAGAAGCTGTCGGCGTAGGGGGTGCCCAGGGCGCTGGGGTGCTTGGGGCCCATCAGCGGGGCCAGCGCGTCGTTGTAGACCTGGACGTGCTGCGGCCCCCAGACCAGCATCATCGGCGCCCGCGAGGCCAGGCACAGGTCCACCGCGGTGCGCAGGCTCTGCGGCCAGCCGGCCACCGGGCCGAGCGCGGTCGCGGCCCAGTCGACCGTCGCCATGGCGGCGCCCATGGCGCCGCGCCCGGAGAACGGGTCGTGCCGGTCGGCCGGGGGCTGCGGACGGACGCCCGCGGTCATGGGCCGACCTTACGGTGCGTGATCGGTTCGGCTGCGGCCGCGGGTGCCGGCCTCCTGCCGGTCAGCGCGCGGCGAGCACGGGGCGGCGGTGGCCCGCCCGCCGCCCGGGAGGAGGGCCCGGCGATGCGCTCACCCGGTCGTAGATCTGCTCGAGCGCGGCGGTGCGCTGCCGGATGTCGAAGTGCTCCTCGACGCGGCGGCGGCCGGCGAGCCCCATCGCCCTCCCGCGGGCCGGATCGGCGAGCAGGGCGGCCAGCGCGGCCGCGAGGTCGCGGCGGTCGCCCTCGCGGGCGAGCAGCCCGCCGGCGC
>CADCUY010000348.1 GCA_902806005.1 uncultured Quadrisphaera sp.
TCGAGGACGGCGTCCCCGACGCGCACGGCGCCGCCCTCGACGACGACCGGTACACCGGGCGCCGCGGGAGCCGCGCCGCGCGCCGCGGGCCCGCTCACGTCCACCTGGGTCCGGGCGACGACGTGGCCCGCGGCCGCCCACGCCGTCGCGGCGGCGAGCGCGGCCTCGACGGTCAGCCAGTCCTCCGAGCCGGGCGGCGTCGGGCCGGCGGTGGTCGCCGGGTCGGGGAGCCCGACGGTCCCCGTGGTGCCCGCCACGACCACGGGCGCCGCGAGATCGCCCTCGGCGACCACCTCGCCGTCGCGCTCGACGCGCCAGGTCAGCGCCAGGCCCGCGGTGCTCGCCGAGTGGCTCCGGTTGACGACCTCGAGCCGGGGCCCTCCTGCCGCCCCGCCACCGAGCCCGTGGACCGCCAGGCGCACGGGCGCGACGACCGCCGTCCACTCGGCGAGGCCGGGCGACGGCGTCCCGTCGGAGAGGACCATCCCGTCGGTGATGAAGCTCCCGTCGTGCAGCGGCTCCCCGAAGTCGCCGCCGTAGGCGAAGAAGGGGACGCCCTCGGGCGTGCGGTGCGCCAGCCCGTGGTCGCGCCACTCCCACACGAAGCCGCCGTGCAGCCGGGGGTGCCGCCAGGTCAGGGCGTCGTACTCCGCGACGGCCCCGGGCCCGTTGCCCATGGCGTGCGCGTACTCGCACATCAGGAAGGGCATCCGCCGCAGCCGCCGCGAGACCGCCGGGCCCGCCCAGGCGATCGGCCCGGCCGCGGGGTCGTCGCTGCCGATGGCCTCGACCTCCTCGAGGGTCGGGTACATCCGGCTGTAGACGTCGGTGTGAGCGCCCTCGTGGTCGCCCTCGTAGTGCACCGGGCGGCTGGGGTCCAGGCGGCGCACCTCCGCGGCGGCCGCCGCGAGGTTGCGCCCGGTGCCGGCCTCGTTGCCGAGGCTCCAGAGGACGACGCACGCGTGGTTCCGGTCCCGCTGGACCGTCCGCGCGACCCGGTCGAGGTAGGCCGCCTCCCAGCGCGGGTCGTCGCTGGGGTTGCCTCGCCAGCCGACCAGCTCGAAGCCGTGCGTCTCCAGGTCGGTCTCGAGCACCACCCAGAAGCCCAGCTCGTCCATGAGGTCGAGCAGCCGCGGGTGCGGCGGGTAGTGGCTGGTGCGGATCGCGTCGACACCGTGCCGCTTCATCAGGGCGAGGTCCTCGCGGGCGTGCGCCTCGTCGAAGACCCGGCCGCGCGTCGCGGCGATCTCGTGCCGGTTGACGCCGCGGAAGACGACCCGCCGTCCGTTGACGCAGAAGCGGTCGCCCTCGATGCGCACCGTCCGGAAGCCGGCGCGCAGGGAGGCGGTCTCCCCGCTCGAGGCCACCTCGACGGCGTAGAGCCGCGGCACGTCGGCGCTCCACGGCTCGACGGCGTCGATGTCGACGGGCGCGACGTCGCCCGGGCCGGCCCACGTCCGCTCGACGCCGAGCTCGGGCACGCGGAGGACGACGGGGAAGGCGTCGTCGGCGGCGTCCACCCGGACGTCGAGGCGCCCGGCGCCGGAGCGGTGGTCGTACTCGGCGAGCAGGGCGACGTCGTCGAGGGCGCCCGCGGGCCGGGCGAGCAGCGACACCTCGCGGAAGACGCCGGGCAGCCACCACTGGTCCTGGTCCTCGAGGTAGGACGCGGCCGACCACTGGTGCACGCGCAGGAGCAGCGCGTTGGCCCCGGGGCGGACGAGGCCGGTGACGTCGAGCTCCTGCGCGAGGCGGCTGCCCGTGCCCGTGCCCACCTCGACGCCGTTGAGCCAGGCGCGCCAGGCGCTCTCGACGCCGTCGAGGCGCAGCAGGTGGCGCCCGGCGCCGGTCCACCCCGCCTCGTCCGGCACCTCGAACGTCGTGAGGTGGTCGCCGGTGGGGTTCTGCGTCGGCACGTGCGGCGGGTCGACGGGGAAGGGGTACTGCACGTTGGTGTACCAGGGCCGGCCCCAGGCGCCGTCGCCGTGGAGGACCCAGTGCGACGGCACCGGGATCTCGTCCCACCCGTCGAGAGCGGCTCCGGCACCGGCCCCGGCACCGGGCTCGCTCAGCGCGGCGAGGGCGGCGTCGTCCTCCCCGCCGCCGGCCGCGGTGGGCCACAGCCGGAACCGCCACGTGCCGGAGAGGTCGAGCTCCGGGGCGTCGGTGCGCACGCGCGCCCGGGGTGCGCACCGCCGCCCGCTGCCGGGGGCGGTGTCCTCGAGGTGCTCCGGCAGCCCGGGCCCCCCGGTGGCGAGGGGGCCGGGGTGCGGGCGGTGGGGGGAGGTCACGCCTTGACGGCTCCCTCGGTGAGCCCGCCGCGCCAGAAGCGCTGGAGCAGGACCATGAGGACGACGAGCGGCACCACCGAGACGAGCACGCCGCCGATGGTGAGCTGGTAGAACTCCGGCAGCCGGTCGACCTGGCCCCGCCAGGTCGTCAGGCCCAGCGTCACCGGGTAGAGCCGGCTGTCCGCGAGCATGACCAGCGGCAGCAGGTAGTTGTTCCAGATGGCGATCGTCTGGAACAGCAGCACCGTCACCAGGGCCGGTGCCATCGCCCGCAGCGCCAGCACGTGGAAGATGCGCAGCTCTCCCGCCCCGTCGATGCGCGCCGCCTCGACGACCGAGACGGGCACCGCCGCCTGGGAGTAGATCCGGCACAGGAACACGCCGAACGGCGAGACCAGCGACGGGATCAGCACGCTCCAGTAGGTGTTGGCGACGCCCACCTGGCTGAAGAGCAGGAACAGCGGCAGCGCGGTCGCCGTCGCCGGCACCAGGACCCCGCCGAGGACGACGCCGAGGATGAGGCCGCTGCCCCTGAACCGGTACATGCCGAGGGCGTAGCCGGCCGCCGCGGCGAGGTAGGTGGCGAGCACCGCTCCGACCCCGGCGTAGAGGAAGGAGTTGGCCAGCCACCGGAGGAACAGGCCGCCGTCGTAGGAGACCACCAGGCGCAGGTTCGTGAGCAGCTGCGGGGAGTCGGAGAACCAGAAGCCGTTCGTCGTGAAGAGGTCGTCGGTGGACTTCGTCGCCGCGACGAGGACCCAGTACACCGGCACGAGGAAGTACACCGCGACGACGACGAGGATCGCCGTGACGAGGATCGTCGTCCTCGGGCGGCGCTGGGTGCGTCCCGGGGCGGAGGAGGCGACGGAGCCGGTGCGCCCGGCGCCCTCGCGCGCGGGCGCCGGGCGACGGGTCGGGGGCGCGACGCTCACGAGCGGTCCTTCCGGTTGGTCAGGGCCAGGAAGAGCCCGGACAGGACGAAGGCCGCGAGCGCGATGAGCACGGACTGGGCGGCCGCCACGCCGTAGTCGTTGTTGTTGAAGGCCGAGTTGTAGGCCGCGAGGTTCGGGGTGTACTCGTTGCTGATCGCCGTCGAGACGCTCTGCAGCACCTGCGGCTCCGCGAAGAGCTGGAGCGTCCCGATGATCGAGAAGACCGTCGCCAGGAGCAGCGCGGGCCGGATCAGCGGCAGCTGCAGCGACCTGGCGATCCGCACCGGGCCGGCGCCGTCGACGCGCGCCGCCTCGTAGAGCTCACCGGGGATGGACTTCAGCTGGGCGACGATGATGAGCATGTTGTAGCCGGCGTAGGCCCACGTGACGATGTTGGCGATCGACCACAGGACCGTGGAGGGGCCGAGGAAGTCGACGTCGAGCCCCACCGCGCCCGCGACGTCGACGAGGGGGCTGAGCCCGGGCACGTAGAGGAACGACCAGAGGATGGTCGCGATGACGCCGGGGATGCCGTAGGGCAGGAAGTACAGGGTGCGGAAGGCTCCCGGCCACCGCGCGGACGCCGACTCCAGGAGCAGGGCCAGCACCGTGGCCAGCGCGATCATGACGGTCACCTGGACGAGGCCGAAGAGGACGACCCGCCCGACCGACTCGACGAACGCGGTGCCCTCCAGGGCCTGCCGGTAGTTGGCGAGACCGCCGAAGCCCGACGTCGTGCCCTCCTCGCCGAACAGGCCGCTGCGCTGGACGCGCGTGAAGCTCTGGCCCACGGCGTAGAGGATGGGCAGGACGAAGCTCAGCACGAAGACCACGAGGAACGGCGCCATGAGCACCCACGGCGCGCGGCGGACCCCGCTCGAGCGGCCCCTGCCCCGCGAGCGGGTGGTCCCCGCGCCGTCCGGCCCTCGCGCGCCGGCCCCCCGCCCGGCCCTCCGACCGGCCGGCGCCGCGGACCGCGCCGCGGTGGGGGCGCTCACGAGGCCACCTCGGCCGACAGGCCCTTCTCGCGGAAGATCTCCACGACGTCGCCCTCCATCGCCGCGATGGCGTCGACCATCGTCGTGCCGCCCCCGACGACCCCGCGGAACCGGTCGCTGAGGCCGTCCATGACCTGCTGCGCGATCGGCGGCCACGTCCAGTCGAGGTTCTGCTCCTGCGCGGCGGGGGCGAAGACCTCGGCGCCGTAGGTCTGGCCGCCGAAGAACTCCGAGCCCTCCTCGCGGGCCGCACCGATGTAGCCGGTCGCGGGCGACCACCCGATGCCCGAGTGCTCGATCATCGCGTCGATCCCCTCCGGGCTCGTGGTCATCCAGGTGGCGAACTCCAGCGCCTCGTGCGGGTGCTCGGAGCCCGCCATCAGCGCCAGCGTGGAGCCGCCGAGGTAGCTCGAGCCGTAGCTGCCGGGGATGTCCGACCACACCGGCATCGGCGCCACCCGGAACAGCCCGGAGGCCCCGCTCGCCCCCTGCAGCAGGGCGTCGCCCCAGGACCCGCTGGTCAGCGCGGCGATGCGCCCGTCGCCCACGGCGGCGAACCACCCGGGCTCGTACGGGGCGAGGGAGGTGTTGACGACGCCCTCGCTGACCGCCGTGTCGAAGTGCCGGGCGACGGCGAGGGTGGCGTCGTCGGTCATCCGCACGAGCCACCGGTCGTCCTCGGGCGTGAACCAGACGGCGCCGGCCTGGCTGGCGTAGGCGATGAAGACGGACGCGTCGTCGATGGGGAAGCTCTCCAGCCACCGGTCCGGGTCGGCCTCGTGGACCGCCCGTGCCACGTCCAGCCACTCGGCCCAGGTCGCGGGCGGGCCGGCGCCGACCTCCTCGAGCAGGTCGGGTCGGTAGAACGTCGCCATCGGCCCGGAGTCCTGCGGGACGGCCCAGGCGGCGTCGAGGAAGCTGACCTGCTCGACGAGCGCGCGGTCGTACCGGGGTGCGACCTCGTCGAAGCCGTACTGCGAGACGTCCACCAGCCCGCCCTGCAGCAGGAAGCTCGGGACGTTGCGCATCTCGACCTGCGCGAGGTCCGGCCCGCTGCCGGCCGCGATCGCCGCGAAGAGCTTCTGGTAGCCCCCGACGTTGCCGCCGGGGATCCAGACGGCCTCGACCTGGACGTCCGGCCGCTGGGCGTTCCAGACGTCGCAGACCTGCTGGAGGTCCTTCAGCCAGGCCCAGTACTGCAGCCGCACCACCTCGCCGGAGGCCGCCGGCGGGATCGTGCCGGACGACGTCGGCGCCGTGCCGACGGTGCCGCACCCGGTGAGGCCGGTGAGCCCGGCGGCGCCGAGCACACCCCCTCGGAGCAGGGAGCGGCGGCTGAGGGTCGTCATCGTTCCACCTCCGGCACCCGGGTCGCCGTCGATCCGAGTGGGACGAGCCTAGGCGCCGACGCGCTCCGCGTCGTGCCGGGAAGCCGCCGGAGGCCCGGGGCCAGGGGGTCGACGCTGAGCCGTCCGAGGGCTCCTGCGCCGCGGTCTCGGGCGGCCGGTCAACCGGCCGCCCTCCGGCTCCGATGCACCCCGGGTGAGCCAGCCGCCCCGTCCTGCCCGCCCCGCCGGGGCCCGGTGGGCGGCGCGCCCGCGGCACGCGGCGGCCCTGCGCCTCGCGGTCGTGGCCGTGCCGGTGCTCGTGTCGGTCGGCGTCGGCGTGGCCGTGGGGGGGGGGGTGGCCCCCCCCCCCCGCCCGCGCCCCCCCCCCCCCGGGTGGGGCGCCGGGGGAGGCCCCCCCACCGC
>CADCUY010000349.1 GCA_902806005.1 uncultured Quadrisphaera sp.
CGGCCTCGGCGCTGGCCGCTGCGCTGCTGCGGTGGGGCGCCGGGCTCGGCGCGGAGGCCGCCCACGTGCAGGTGCTGGACGACGACGCGCCGGCCCGGGCGCTCTGGGCGCGGGCCGGGTTCACCGACCACCACCGCTACCGCTACTGGCACCGGCCGCCCCGGTAGCCCTGCGACGGCTCGGCCGTCGCTCAGGGCAGCGCCGCGAGCACCTCGGCGAGGGCGGCGGGCGCGGACAGGAACGGCGAGTGCGAGGAGTCGAGCTCGACCACGGTGGTGGGACTGTCCGGGAACGCCGCGTCGGCCTCGGCGACGAAGCGCCGCTGCGTCGCCGGCCGGATGGCGGCGTCCTGGGAGCAGTGGACGTAGGTGCGGGGCACCGCTCCCCACCCCTCGGCGGTCAGCGCGGTGGTGCCGGCGGCGATCCCCACGGGGGCGTCGGGGGTGAGCAGGCCGATCGCCGCGTCGGCCAGCTCCTCGGGCACGTCGCCGTAGAGCGCCCTGCGCAGGCCGGGCCCCGCGGCTCCCCCGGTGTCCAGCCGCAGCGCCCCCGTGGTGGCCGGGTCACCGACGAACAGCGGCGCGAACAGGTCGCCCTCCTGCTCGGGCGCCTGGATGTACGCCGCCGCCGGCACGCCGGAGGCCGGCATGAACGCCGTGACGTAGACGGCGTGGTGCACCAGCGCGGGTGCGGTCTGCGCGAGCCGGGTGAGCACCGGGCCACCGCCGCTGTGCGCCGCCACGACGACCGGCCGGCCCGCGCCGAAGTCCTCGACCTGGGCGTGGAGCAGGGCGCCTGCGGCGTCGAGGTCGACGTGCGCCACCGGCGAGCGCTCCGCGGCGAAGGCGCCGGCGTCGAAGGGCCGGGCTCCGGCCGAGGCGGGCCGGCGCGCCCGCAGCCCGTGCCCGGCCATGTCGACGGCCAGGACCCGGCGTCCCGTGGCGCTCAGCCGCGCCGCGACGTCCGTCCAGCACCATGCGCCGTGGAAGAAGCCGTGCAGCAGCACGACGCCGGGCAGGTCGGTACCGCGGCCTGGAGCCATCGTGAGCCCGCTCTCGGGTGGGGTGGGGGTGCGCGCGGGCAGCGCGCCGCCGTCAGCCTGGGTCAGGACCCCTCGGCGGTCAAGGGGGTGGGCTCACCCCTCCGGGGGCGGCGGGACCGGAGCGGGCACCGCGTCCGGGGCCGACACCTGCGGGTCGACCGGCGGCGCGGCGGGCGCGGCCTCGCAGCGCACGGCGTCGAGCTCGTTGTAGCTGGTGCGGAAGTCCTCGGTGCGCACCACGGCGCCGCCCTGGCGGAAGGTGCGCGTCACCGTCACGTCGAAGCCGGTGATCGGCGACTGCGCGACGCAGTCCTCGCCGGTCTCGACCCGCTCGGCCGGGGTGCGGACGTTGCGCCGCGGGCCCTTGGTGGCCTCGACGTCGTAGAGCTTGGTGCCCCAGAACGCGGTGTGCACCTGCCCGCCGGCGACCCACGTCTCGATCAGCACGCCCTTGCCGGAGTCGTTGGTGAACTTCAGGTCCACCGACGGCCACGCCACGGTGGCCTCGCGGCCCTCGGGGTAGCGCGAGAAGTACAGGGAGTGGGCCTTGTGCTCGACCTCGTCGAGGCCGGCGAAGAACATGCCGTTGAACAGCGTGGTCGCCAGCTGGCTCACCCCGCCGCCGTAGTCCTTGGTCAGCTTCCCGCCGCTGATCACCCCGGCCTGGTTGTAGCCCTTCTCGGGGGTGCGCTGGCCCAGGGTCTCGTTCAGCGAGAACGTCTCCCCCGGCAGCAGCAGCGTGCCGTTCACCTCGCGCGCCGCGATGGTGATGTTCTCCGTGCGCGGGCCGTCGGGGGTGAGGGTGGAGGCGAACTCGGAGATCCGCTCGACCACCCCGAGGGCCTCGGCCTCCGCCGTGGTCACCTCGGGCTCCGACTCGGCCAGCTCCGCGGTGGCGACCCGCTCGACGCCGGCGGCCGACGCGGCGGTCGCGGCCGCCTCGGCGAGCGCGGCCTCGTCGATCGCGGTGCCGGGCACGCCCGGCACCACCCGCGGGGCCCCGGCGGCGATCTCGACGCGCGCGTCCTGGGGCACCGAGACCGCCTCGGGGTCGGCGGCGAGCACCGCGGCGACCAGGCCGGGCCCGTCCACCCGGCCCACCAGCTCCCCGCCCTCGGGAGCCGTGCTCAGCAGCGGCGCGACCGCCGAGGTGGGCAGCTCCACGGTGCGGTCGCCCACGGCGACGGCGAGCGGCGCCGAGACGGCGGGCTCGGCGAAGGCGGCCAGCGCCCGCTCGACCGCGGCGTCGACGACCTCCGGGACCTCGGCGGTGGTCGGCAGGGCGATCGGCCGCTGGCCCGCGACCCACTGCTCGGCCACCAGCTCCTGCGCGGCGGCGACGTCGACGGTGGTGCCCTCGACGGGCTCGACCACGGTGGGCGCCCCGCCCTCGAAGGTGATGGCGCCCTCCACCGCGGGCTGCCCGACCCGCTCGGCCAGCTCGCCGAGCGCCGCCTCCAGGGCGGTCTCGTCGACGTCGGAGACGGGCTCGACCTCGCCGCCCCCGGCGGCGTGGCGCCACAGGGTCACCGGCGACCAGGCGGAGCCGAGGGCGGCGTCGACCGTGCCGGCGGCGTCGAGGGCGAGGCCGGACGTCGCGGGGTCGAGCTCGTCGGCGGCGGTGCCCGCGGTCACGGGCACGGGGGCGCCGGTCCGGTCGGCGAGGCCGTCCTCGAGCGCCGCCTCGGCGCGGGCGCGGCTGAGCCCGCCCACCTCCACGCCGGCGACCGTGGTGCCCCGGGGCACGGTGGAGGCCGTCGCGGTGGCCGCGGCGGCGTAGGAGGCGGCGATGACGCCCACGGCCACGACGCCGGCGCGCACCGCCGGCCGCCGGTACCACCGTCCCTGTGCCTTCCTGAGCACTGCGACCCCCCGTGTCCGCGCACCCCGCCGCGGGGTCGGGCGCCGAGCGGTCGCCCGGGCCCGATGCTAAGCGCGGACGGGCGCCAGCGTGTGGTACTCGCGGCCGGAGTACAGCAGCGGTCTCAGCGCCGCGCCGCCCGCCGGGTCGTGCGCGCTCATCCCGACGACCTCGCCGACGACGATCACGTGGTCGCCGCCGGGGTGGCGCGCGGCCACGGTGCACTCCAGGGCCAGCAGCGCGCCGTCCACCAGCGGGTCGCCCGTGACCGGGCCCGGCCGGTGCGGCACCCGGTCGAGCTGGCCGAGGCTGGGCCGCCCGCCGGTGGCCAGCCACCGCGCGGTCGCGGTGGAGGCGGGGTCGGCGCCGAGCGCGCTGAGCGCGAAGGTGCCGCTGTCCTCCACGGCCTCGGACACCCGGGCGTCCTCGTGCAGGCACACCAGCACCAGGGGCGGGTCGAGCGAGACCCAGGTCCACGACGTCGCGGTGATCGCGTGCGGCGCTCCCCCGCGGCCCAGGGTCGCGACCACCGCCACGTGCCCGGCGAGGAGTCGGGTGGCGTCGCGGAAGGCCTCGGGGCTGACGGGGGTGCTGCTCACCCGCCCACGGTAGGGACCGGGCGCGCCGCGGCCGCGAGCACGTCGGTGATCTCGTGGCCCACCAGCTCGTGGCGCTCGACCAGGGCGTCGCGCAGCGCCTCCACCAGGTGCCGGTGCTCGGCCAGCAGGCCCCGCACGGCCTGGCGCTGGGTCTGCAGGAGCTCCTCGACCATCCGGCGCCCCTCGGGGTCGGCGAGCACCCGGGAGACCAGGCCGCCGCCGAGCGCCCCGGGCTCCATCGCGGCGAAGGAGACCAGCGTGCCGGCCATGCCCGCGGCCCCGACCATCTGCGCGGCGACGCCGGTGGCGTAGTGGAGGTCGCCGCTGGGGCCGGTGGAGACGTCGCCGAAGCACATCTCCTCCGCCACCTGACCGCCCATGGCGATCCGCACCAGGGCGGTGAGCTCGGCGCGGGAGCGGGTGTAGACGTCCTCGACGTCACCGTGCGCCAGCATGCCCAGGGCCCCGCCGCGCTTGACGATGGTGAGCACCTCGAGGCGCCGGTGCGGCGCGAGCAGGTGGGCGACGACGGCGTGGCCGGCCTCGTGCGTGGCGATCAGGGCGGTCTCGTGGGCGGTGTAGGCGACCGGCTGCCCGAGGCCGACCTCGGTGACCAGCCGCGCGTGCTCGAGGTCGCGCCAGCTCATCGCGGGGGCGCCGCGGCGCACGGCCCCGACCAGCGCCTCGTCGAGCAGGTGCTCGATGCGCACCGGGGAGTAGCCCGCGGTGATCCCGGCCAGGGCGTCGCGCCGCTCGGGGTCGTCGAGCTCGGGCTCGTGGCTCTTGCGGGCCAGGAAGTGGTCGACCAGCTCGCGGCGCCCGGCCCGGTCGGGAAGGTCGAAGACCAGGCGGCGGTCGAAGCGCCCGGGGCGCAGCAGCGCCGGGTCGAGGGCGTCGGCGCGGTTGGTGGCGGCGATCAGCAGCACCTCGACCGGCTCGGTGCGGGGGCGCCGCAGCTGCCGGTGGCTGGGCAGCAGGAGGTTCACGGCGTCGGTCAGGCGCCCGCGCACCTTCTGCCAGCCCGTCGGCTCGTCGAAGGACTGCATCTGCACGAGCAGCTCGTTGACCACGCCGCCGACGCCCTCGGTGACGGCGGCGCTGCGGGTGACGCCGGTGGCGGCCGGGCCGGGGACCGCCCGCTCGACGGCGGACGGCAGCCCCTCGAGCCCGCCGCAGGAGAGCACCGACGCCGACGACGTCGCCGCGGTCATCGGCAGGCCGCTGCGGGTCGTGGCGATCGCGTCGATCTCCTCGATGAAGCCGATCGCCCCGCCCTCGGCGCGCGCCGCCTTGCGCAGGGCGGCGAAGTAGCTGCGGATCCGGCGCGCCGTGGCGCCGTAGTACATCGACTGGAAGCTCGTGCCCGAGACGTAGAGGAACGGCACCCCGGCCTCGGCGGCCATCGCCTTGGCCATGTGGGTCTTGCCGGTGCCGGGCGCACCCTCGAAGAGCAGCCCCCGCCGCGGGGTGCCGCCCATGTCGCGGCGGAAGGTCGCGGCGGCGAGGAACAGGTCGAGGCTGCGCTCGACGTCCTCCTTGACCGGGGCCAGGCCCTTGACGTCGGCCATCCGGACGTCGATCTGCTCGGGCCGGTAGGTCACGTGCGGCGAGCGGCCGCCCACGGCGAACTGCGCGACGAGCACGCCGATGAGCAGCAGGAAGAACAGGCCGGCCATGGCGTACAGGGGGTCGACGGCGGGCAGGCGCAGCGGCCCGACAGGGTCGCCCAGGGCGATCCGCACCCACAGCCACACCGCCACCGGGCCCAGCACCGCCGCCATGCGCCACCAGCGGCGCCGGCGCCGGGCCTCCCGGGCGCGGCCGACGTCGGCGGGGTCCCGGAGCAGGTGCGGTGCGAGCGGCATCGGGCGAGTGGATCACTCAGGGTCACCACATGCCAGGTCCGGGCTCCCCCGTCGGCCTCACCAGGCACCCCGGGTGACGAATCATGACGTCGAGTCGCCGTCCCCGCGCTCCGTGCAGACGATCATGGGCTGTGAGCCACCAGGAGCGTCCCGGGTGACTCACAGCCCATGATCATCGATGGGTCAGGAGGAGGAGCCGGGCAGCTTCTCCTGCACCCGCTGGCGCACCTGCTGCACCTGCGGGCGCTCGGCCAGCGAGCTCGCCTGCTGGCGGATCTGCTCGTAGCGGTCGCGGCCGGCGCGGGCGCCGAGCACGTAGCCGGTGCCGACCACGGCGGCGGCCTGGGTCAGGTGCGCCAGGGTGCGCGCGGTCGCCCCGACGCCCTGCACCCCGTGCACGACGGGCTCGACGGTGACGGCGCTGGCGGTGCGCCCGAGCTTGCCCACGCCCAGCGGCAGAAGCTTCCCGGCCTCCACGGCCCAGGCCGCGGCGCCGTAGGGCAGGTGGTCGACCACGGCGAGCGCGAAGCGGCCCCGCGAGCGCGGCGACCGGGAGGGGGTGACGGCGCGGGCGGCCCGCGCCGCCCCGGCCGTGCCCGC
>CADCUY010000350.1 GCA_902806005.1 uncultured Quadrisphaera sp.
CGGGTGCGCACCCTCACCGACACCCGGGCCGACGCCGTGGACGCCGCCGACGCCGAGCGCCGGCGGATCGAGCGCGACCTGCACGACGGCGCCCAGCAGCGCCTGGTCGCGCTCGCCCTCGACCTGGGCATGGCCTCGGCGAAGCTGGACGACGACCCGGCCGCGGCCGGGGTGCTGGTGCGCCGGGCGCACGCCGAGGCCAAGGCGGCGCTGGCCGAGCTGCGCGACCTGGCCCGCGGCATCCACCCCGCGGTGCTCACCGACCGGGGCCTGGACGCCGCGCTGTCGGCGCTGGCGGCGCGCAGCCCGGTGCCCGTGGCCGTCGACGTCGACCTGCCGCCCGGCCCCGGGGGCGGGGACGGCCGCTGCTCCCCGACCGCGGAGGCCTCGGCGTACTTCGTGGTCGCGGAGGCGCTGACGAACGTGGCCCGGCACGCGGGCGCCACCCGCGCGTCGGTCTCGGTGCGCCGCGAGGGCGGCGCGCTGGTCGTCGAGGTCGTCGACGACGGACGGGGCGGGGCCGACGCCCGGGGCGGCACGGGGCTGACCGGGCTGGCGCACCGGGTGGCCGGGGTGGACGGGGCGCTGAGCGTCTCCAGCCCGGTGGGCGGCCCGACCCGGCTGCGGGCCGAGGTGCCGTGCGGCTCGCCCGAGCGGGCGCCCGGCGCCGGCGGGGGTGCCCGGTGAGCCGCGTGATGATCGCCGAGGACTCGGTGCTGCTCCGCGAGGGGCTGACCCGCCTGCTCACCGACGCCGGGCACGAGGTGGTCGCGGCCGTGGGCACCGCGGAGGAGCTGCTGCGCGCGGTCGACGAGGCCTCCGCGGCGGGCGCGGGCCCCGAGGTGTGCGTGGTCGACGTGCGGATGCCCCCCACCCACACCGACGAGGGCCTGCGGGCCGCCCTGGTGCTGCGGGCGAGCCACCGCGAGGTGGCGGTGCTGGTGCTCTCGCAGTACGTGGAGGAGCGGTACGCCACCGACCTGCTCTCCGGCAGCGGCGGCGCGGGCGCGCACGGCACGCGCGGGGTCGGCTACCTGCTCAAGGACCGGATCGCCGACGTCGCCGAGTTCCTCGAGGCGGTGCGCCGGGTGGCGGCGGGCGGCACCGCGCTCGACCCGGAGGTGGTCGCGCAGCTGCTCGCGCGCAGCCGCCGCGGCCACCCGCTCGAGGCCCTGACCCCCCGCGAGCGCGAGGTGCTCGGGCTGATGGCCGAGGGCCGCTCGAACTCCGCGATCGCCGCGGCGCTGGTCGTCACCGACGGGGCCGTGGAGAAGCACGTGTCCAGCATCTTCACCAAGCTCGGCCTGCCCCCCGCGGAGAGCGACCACCGCCGGGTCCTGGCCGTCCTGCGGCACCTGGAGGCAGCATGAGCACCGCCGTCGTCGAGCCCGTCCCCCCTCCCCCGCCGGACGGCGGCCGCCGCCGCGGCCCGCGCGGGGCCGGATGGCTGCTGGTCGCCGTCGGGGCGGGCATCGCGCTGCTGGGCACCGCCGCGGGGGCGACGGCGATCGTCGGGCCCCTGGTGCGCAGCGA
>CADCUY010000351.1 GCA_902806005.1 uncultured Quadrisphaera sp.
GCGCGGTGGTGGCCGCCGTGTCGGTCTCCGGGCCCCTGCAGCGCCTCGGGCGGCAGCCGGGGCGGGCGCACGCTGCCGCCGTGGTGGAGGCGGCGGCGCGGCTGCGCGCGGCGCTGGCGGCGCCGCTCAGCTGAGGACGGGGCCCTCCTCGGCCCCGGCTCCCGCGGTCACCGGCGCCGGGCGGGCCTCGGGAGCGGCGGCGAGCCGGTGCTCCACCCGCGTCAGCACCAGGTGCCCGGCCACGGCGACGCCGACCCCCGTGGCCACCACCACCCACACCGGTGCGCCCGCGTTCAGCACGGTCACCACGAGGAAGGCGTCGGTCAGCCCGACCAGGGTGAAGCCCACGTGGCTGAGGTAGCCCGGGGAGGGGCCGGTCGTCGGGGTGGGGCGGTCACGGCCGGCGGCGCGAGCGCGCAGGCACATGACGGCGCCGAGCACCGCGAGGGCGGCGAAAGCGCCCCGTGCCGGCGGCGGCGTCGCGGGCCAGCCCGCCGCCAGGGCGAGCACGAGCGCGACCTGCATCACCAGCAGCGACCACCAGTACAGCGGGAACAGGCGCCCGTGCGGCAGGGCGACCGCGCCGGCCACCAGTGCCGCGGCGCCTGCGGCGGCGTGCACGCCGATGAGCGCTCCGTGCAGCACGGTCAGAGCCTCGTCGGCCCGGCGAGCCGCTGGCGCGCGGTCTGCGAGCCGGCGGTGACGGGCACGGCGCCGGTGGCGGCGGCCAGCCCGCTGACGGGCATGTCGACGTAGATGCTCTCCAGGCCGCCCGCGGGCACGGCGTACGTCTCGTGCCAGATGCCCACCGCGCCGCGGGCGGCTCGGGCGCGCCGGTTGAACGCCGTCCAGGCCGGGCGGTGCTCCCCCGCGGGGTCGGCCGCGTAGGCGTAGAGCTCGTCCGTGCTGCGCCAGTGCTGCACCAGGCTCGGTCCGCCGCTGCCGAGCAGGAGCTGGGCGCCGAGCAGGCCGCGCACGGGCTCGCGCTGCAGCTCGGCGAGCATGCGGGGCATGGCGGTGAAGGTGGGCACCCACAGGTCGGGGCGCCACGGTCGGTTGACCCGCATGCCGATGAGGAAGACGACGATGCCGCCGTCGTGGGCGTGGGTCCAGCGACCCTCCTGCAGTCGTGCCACGGTGCACCTCCGGTGCTCGGGACGGGGAGCGGTCCCATCAGCATTGGGTAGCGGTACTATCCATGTCAAGGACGACGGAGGGGACTGCCGGTGAGGATCTCCGAGCTGTCGCGCCGCACCGGCGTGCCCGTGCCGACGGTGAAGTTCTACCTGCGCGAGGGGCTCCTGCCGGCCGGGCGCGCGACCGCCGCGACGCAGGCGCAGTACGACGAGGGGCACGAGCAGCGGCTGCGGCTGGTGCGGGCCCTGGTCGAGGTGGCCGGGCTCTCGCTCGCCGCGGTCCGGCGGGTGGTCGCGGCCGTCGACGACCCGCCGCGCACCACGCACGAGCTGCTGGGCGCGGCGCACGAGGCGCTGCCGCCGGCGGTGGCGGACGACGTCGACGTCACGGCCGCGACGGGAGTGGTGGCCGAGCTGGGCTGGCGCATCGACCCCCGCTCGGCGCCGCTGCGCCAGCTGGCCGCGGCGATCGCCGCCCTGGAGGCCGTGGGGATGCCGGCCGGCGTGGAGGTGCTTGCGCGCTACGGGCGGGCGCTGGAGCCGGTGGCGACGGCGGAGGTCGCCGCCGTGCCGACGTCGTCGCGGGAGGACGCGGTGGCGTTCGTGGTGGTGGGCACGGCGCTGTACGAGCCGGTGGTGCTCGCGCTGCGGCGCCTGGCGCAGCAGGACGCGTCGGCGCGGCGCTTCGGCGTGGACTGCCCCTGAGCGGGCCCCACGACCCAGCGCTGGGGACCCCGTCGCGCCCGACCGCGCCCTGGGCGGCACCAGGGCTCCCGAGTGCCACCCCTGGGGCCCGCGCCCGCGCGCGCACACCCCCGCACGGGGCGGAACCGTGCCGATCGGATCAGCATGGTTCCGCCCCGTGCGGGCGCCCACGCCCTCTGCCGGCCACGAGGCGCACGCATGGCCAGACCTGCACTCCGCAGAGCCCTGGGCACGCACTTGTGGACACAAGTGGGCTTGTCGGAGTCCTAGGTACGCACTTGTGGACACAAGTGGCTTCGCGAAGCGAGGAAGGGGCGCAGGGGCCTGGACGCGACAGCGCCCGGCACGCCGTGGGGCGTGCCGGGCGCTGTGCGCTACTCGGCCGTGGGGCTCATCGTGACGACGAGCGGTCCACCGGAGTAGCCCCGACGGGATTCGAACCCGCGCTACCGCCTTGAGAGGGCGGCGTGCTAGGCCACTACACAACGGGGCCGCTGGGGTACCAGGACTCGAACCTAGACTAGCTGAACCAGAATCAGGCGTGCTGCCAATTACACCATACCCCACCGTCACGGACCGTCGAGCGGGCGCGAGGCCCTGCCCGGAGGTCCGTTCCGGTGGACGACTCTACCGGACCGCGGGCGCTGCCTGCAGCGGCCGCGCCCCACGGGGAGGCGGCACGAGCGCGGTCTGCGTGCGCTGCAGCCGCCGCCGGCGCGCGAGCCGGTCGAGCACCACCACGGCCACCGACATCGCCACGACGTCGGCCACGAAGGCCTGCCAGGGCAGCGCGGTGGTCTCGAAGGCCTCGGCGAGCCCGCCGGTGAGCACCGTGGGCACGAAGATGACCATGTTGTTCAGCGCGTGCAGGGCCACCGCCGCCTCGAGCCCGCCGGTGCGCCAGACGAGGATCGAGGCGACCACGCCGAAGGCGAAGCGGTCGGCGAAGAGCCACGGCCCCTGGGTGCCGTGCGCGATGGCGAACAGGGTGGCCGAGAACGCCCCCGCGACCAGCGCGCCGACCACCGGGCGGGCGAACCACGAGCCCACGGCCTGGCTCAGCCACCCGCGGAACGCGTACTCCTCCCCCGCCGCCTGCAGCGGCGTGGTCAGGAGGACCGCCAGGATCAGCAGCGCCGCCTGCTCCTCGGGCGCCCACGCGAACCCCCCGTCCAGGAGGAACGACAGCCCGACGGACACCACGGTGACCACCGCCGCGGCCAGCGAGGCCACCCCCAGCCAGCCCCAGCGGAGGCGGCCGACGACGGAGGAGACGTACCCGGGACGCCACCCGTGCCCCGCCCACACGGCGAGCCCGGCCAGCGGGATGCCCACCGCCAGGTAGAGGTTCTGCAGCAGGAACGCCCACCAGGCCGTCAGGAGCTCGCCGGCGCCCCCCGCGGTGCTGAGGTCGACCAGGGCCACGCCGGGGTCGAGGTAGATGCCCACCCCGAAGGCCACGGTGAGCAGCCCCGTCGCGATCAGCAGGCCGCCGAGCACCACCGCGAGGGAGAGCAGCGGCCGCCACCACCGGTGCTGCGCCCCGCGCAGCAGCGCGGTGTACGGCCGCGCCGGCCCGTGCTGGTCAACGGGCGGAGGCGCCAGCAGCTGCGGGCCGTAGCCGGGCGGCAGGGGCGCGCCGTACGGGTGGGTCGAGCTCACCCCTCCAGGTTCGCACGCAGCGCCGACATCCTCGCGACGGCGCTGTCCCGCCCCAGGATCTCCAGCGACTCGAACAGCGGCGGCGAGACGCGGCGGCCGGTGACCGCGGTGCGCACCGGCCCGAAGGCGAACTTCGGCTTGATGCCGAGCCCGTCGACCAGCGCCGCCCGCAGCGCCAGCTCGATCGCGGTGGCCTCCCAGGGCTGCACCTGCTCCAGCACCGGCACCGCGGCGTCCAGCACCGCCGCCGCCTCCGGGCGCAGCGCGGCCCGCGCGTCGTCCTCGACGACGAGGGCGTCGTCCGGGGTGAAGAGGAACGCCAGCATCGGCGGCGCCTCGCCGAGCAGCGCGATCCGCTCCTGCACCAGGGGCGCCGCCGCGGTCAGCACCCGCAGCTCGTGCTCGCTCAGGTGCTCGCCGACCAGGCCCGCCGCGCGCAGGTGCGGCGCGACGCGGTCGCGGAAGTCCTCCGGCGCGAGCCGTCGCAGGTGCGCGCCGTTGATCGCCTCCGCCTTCACCAGGTCGAAGCGCGCCGGGGCGGCGGTGACGTCGGCCACGTCGAAGGCCGCGACCAGCTCGGCGGGGGTGAACACGTCGCGGTCGGGCCCGATCGACCACCCCAGGAGCGACAGGTAGTTGAGCAGCCCCTCGGGGGTGAAGCCGCGCTCGCGGTGCAGGAACAGGTTCGACTCGGGGTCGCGCTTGGAGAGCTTGCGGTTGCCCTCCCCCAGCACGTACGGCAGGTGCCCGAACGCGGGCACGGCGGCGGCCACCCCGACGTCGATCAGCGCGCCGTACAGCGCCACCTGCCGGGGCGTCGAGGAGAGCAGGTCCTCGCCGCGCAGCACGTGCGTGATGCCCATCAGCGCGTCGTCCACGGGGTTGACCAGGGTGTACAGCGGCGCCCCGTTCGCCCGGGCCACCGCGAAGTCCGGCGTGGCGCCCGCGGGGAAGGTGATCCGCCCGCGGACGAGGTCGTCGACGACGATGTCGGTGTCGGGCATGGCCAGCCGGAGCACCGGCTGGCGGCCCTGCGCGCGGAGGGCGGCGCGCTCCTCCTCGGTGGTCGTGCGGTCGGCCCCGTCGTAGCCCAGCTTCGGGTCGCGGCCGGCGGCGCGGTGTCGCGCCTCGACCTCCTCGGGGGTGGAGAAGGACTCGTAGACGTGGCCCGCCGCGAGCAGGCGGGCGAGCACGTCGGCGTACAGCTCCCCGCGCTGGGACTGCCGGTACGGCGCGTGGGGGCCGCCGACCTCGACGCCCTCGTCCCAGTCGAGACCGAGCCAGCGCAGGGCGTCGAGCAGCTGGTGGTAGCTCTCCTCGGAGTCGCGGGCCGCGTCGGTGTCCTCGATGCGGAAGACCAGCCTGCCGCCGGTGTGCCGGGCGTACGCCCAGTTGAACAGCGCCGTGCGCACCATCCCGACGTGCGGGACGCCGGTCGGGCTGGGGCAGAAGCGCACCCGCACCTCGCTGCCGCGGACGGGGGTCGCCGGGGCGCTCACCGGGTCACCACGGGGTTGCTCAGGGCCCCGATGCCCTCGATCTCGACCTCGACGCGCTGCCCGGCCGCGAGCGGCCCGACGCCCGCGGGCGTTCCGGTGAGGATCACGTCGCCCGGGAGCAGGGTGAACGCGCGGCTGACGGTGGAGACCAGGTCGGGCACGTCGAAGACCATGTCGGACGTGCGGCCGTCCTGCACCACGGCCCCGTCGAGCCGGGTGCGCAGCGCCAGGTCCGCGACGTCCAGGTCGGGCACGATCACCGGCCCCAGCGGGCAGGAGGTGTCGAAGCCCTTGGCGCGGGCCCACTGCCCGTCGCCCCGCTGCCAGTCGCGGGCGGTGACGTCGTTGGCGCAGGTGTAGCCGAAGACCACCTCGGAGGCCCGCTCCCGCGGCACGTCCTTGCAGACCCGGCCGATGACGACGGCGAGCTCGCCCTCGTAGTCCACCTGCGTGGAGCCCTCGGGCAGCACCACGGGGTCGCCCGGTCCGACGACCGCGGTGTTCGGCACGAGGAACATCAGCGGCGCGGCGGGCAGCTCGTTGCCCAGCTCGCGGGCGTGGTCGGCGTAGTTGCGCCCGATGCCGACGATCTTGCTGCGCGGGATGACGGGGGCCAGCAGCCGCGCGTCGGCCAGGGGCACCTGCTGACCGGTGGGCTGCAGCGGGGCGTAGAGCGGGTCGCCCCGGACGACGTGCAGCACCTCGTGCCCGGCCTCGCCCTCGAGCAGGGCGAAGCGGGGGTCGTCACCGGTGGTGAACCTGGCGATGCGCACCCGATCGAGCCTAGAGGGCGGCGCTCACGGCTCTCCCGGGCCCGACCCGGCCCGCGTCCAGCAGACCGGTGTGGGCAGCGACGACGGCGGGGTCGAAGGCAGTGCCCGCGCGGCGCTGCACCTCGCGCACGGCGCTGGCCACGAGGCCCGCGCGCGCGCCCGGCGACGCGTCGAGC